>NZ_JBNDHZ010000003.1:0-116440 GCF_056755355.1 Luteibacter sp. HAY1-4A | reverse complement strand
AGCCCAAACGCAAAGCCGCCTGACTCCCTTGGGCGGCTTAGTGCCGCCTGTTCATTCAACTCAACCACACGAGTACCCCTCAAAGGATTCACCGATGTACCTGGACCGTCGATTCAAACGGATGCGTGATCCCCTCTACCTCAACGACGTTGAGCTTGCCGATGGAAAGAAGCTGGCAAAGCTCATCGGAAAAGAGTGGGGCGAACTCAAGCGCGAACTGATCAACCAGGGCGTGCGCCGTCTTCTTCAAGAGCGCGGCGAGAAGGTTAATTCGGAGTCCTATGCACTCTAAAGCGCCCAACCCGGCGCTGTTTGAGGCCCCTCTTAAGGCGGAAGACCTTGGTGGATACGACGCGCTTGGCCGTTTGGTTGCAGCTGCGAGTCTCCATGGTTGTTCGCCCACTGAAATGGCCGAGAAGGCCGCAATTGCCGAGCTTTCGTACCAGCTTGGCGTGAACGAAGACTCTGCCCTGTCGATTTTGAGGGGCCTCAAGAAGCACGGGGAGAGGGGATGAACGCTCAACTCAACCAAGGCCGCGCAGGCCGAGACGCCGGCATGGCGCGCGCTACTGCCCATGCTGACGACTGTCACGCTGACTGGTCATCCATGGCCTATTTCGCGCTGCGGAACTTCGCCCGGAAGTTCGACGGCAACTTTACAGCCGAACAGGCCCGCGCCTGGATGCATTCAAAGGGACTCCCTATGCCTCCCGATGGCCGCGCATTCGGCTCGGTCTTCCAGCGTGTCGCGAAGGAAGGGTTCATTCGCAAGCTGGGTTGCCGCCAGGCAGAGGGCAGGGCGTGCCACATGCATCCGGTCACGCTTTGGAAGGTGGTGGAGTAATCACGGTGGCCCGTATCCGCTCCATCAAGCCCGAATTCCCGCAGTCGGAAAGCATGGGAAACGTGTCGCGTGATGCGCGCCTCCTTTTCATTCTCCTGTGGCCAATCTGCGATGACCACGGTAGGACTCGCGCAGCCTCGCGAATGCTCGCGAGCCTTCTTTTTCCCTACGACGACGATGCATCGAGCCTGATCGACGGGTGGTTAGACGAACTGGAGCGCGAAGGCTGCATCAGCCGCTACGAATTCAACGGATCGGCTTATCTGGAAATCTGTAACTGGTTGTTGCACCAGAAGATTGATAAGCCGAGTAAGCCCCAATTCCCTGAGCCTCGTGGAACCCTCGCGAGCATTCGCGAATGCTCGTCGTTGGAAGGGAAAGGAGAGGAAGGGAAAGGAAGGGAGTGGAGTGGAGAGGAAGCGCGCGCGACGCCTGCGGCATCGCCAGCCAAATCCTCCCGCGGCACTCGCTTGCCCGACGACTGGCAACCAACCCCGGACGAACTGCGGTGGGCGGAAGACGCGCGCCCCGACATCGACGTTCGCGTCGAAGCCGAAAGCTTCCGGGACTACTGGCACGCCAAGCCGGGCAAGGATGGCTGCAAGACGGACTGGACCGCGACGTGGCGAAACTGGATTCGCAGGGCGACACCGCGCCGAGGTACCACGACCGCCAACCGGCAAACCGCCCTGGAATCGCGTAACCGCGCTGTCGCCGACAACTGGATAAACCGACAGGAGGAAAACCATGCTGCCTGACGAGCGAATCAAGTTCGCCGACCTGCTGACGGACGCCATGGCGTATTACGGCAAGGACGTCTCGGATTTCATGCTAAGCGTGTTTTGGGATTCGCTGAAGCGCTTCGAGTTCTCGGATGTTTCCCGGGCCTTCACGCTCCACGCGCAGAACCCGGACAACGGGCAATGGGCGCCCAAGGTCGCGGACATCGTGAAGATGATCGAGGGCTCGACGCAGACCCAGGGCATGCAGGCTTGGGCCAAGGTGCTGACTGCTATTGGCTCCGTGGGCAAGATGCGATCTGTCGCCTTCGACGACCCACTCATCCACGCAGTTATCGCTGAGATGGGTGGTTGGTACGCGCTGTGCTCAAGCCTGTCCGAAGAACTGCCGTTCAAGGCCCGCGAGTTCGAGAAGCGCTACCAGGGCTACCGCGTTCGCCGCGAAGTTCCTCAGTTCGCCCCGTACCTGATCGGCGGTCACGAGGCTGACAACCGCCTCAACGGCTACGAGAGCCGCACGAAGCCCGTCCTCATCGGCAACCCGGCTCGCGCTGCGCTGGTGATGGAGAAGGGCGTGGAACAGCCCGCCATTCGTATCACGGACACACGCCACGCGATTGCCGGCGCGATGAAGCAGTTAACCAACCGCTACCGCGGCGACGAGCCGCCGGAGGCCGCATGACTAATTTCACCCTCCCCGCATCCTGCGCAACGGTTGCTGTTGGCACTGATCCGCGCCTCGCCGGCCTTACCGTTAAGCGTCGCATCGGAACCTATGGCCCGCATGTCGCACTGGTGGACGCCCACGGCCGCGTCTTCATCCGTCCCGCTGACGAGCCACGCGCTGCACTGATGGCCTCGCGATACCCATCCATGGTCGCCGGAACCTTCAACGACAGCGCGACGTCGCTGGACATCGCCGAAGCCCTGGTCTTTGTCTACAACGAGCAGATGAATGGGTTGGCGGCATGAGAGCCAACGACGTCGGAAATTACTACTTCATTGCCAATCCGGTGGGCGTGGACAGCGTGCAGAACGCCTCCGAAGCCCTTCGGGATTCCTTGGCTGGTGAAGATCTTCACCCGTCCGATGTGGACGAAATCATCCTTCGCTTCAAGACCCGTATTCGTGAGGTTAAGTCCCATGGATAACCAAGAGCAGTTCCCCGATACCGGCGGCATAACCATTAACCTCGCCAGCCAGCCGATCAAGAACGTTTCGTGCCGCAACCAGCTGAAGCGCATCCGTGAATACGTGGAGACGATGCACAGAGCTGGCCGCAAGGCTGACGTCATCCGCCTGAAGCGTGACGACTATGAGGCTTTCCTGCGCGAGATAACCAAGAAGCGCGCAAAGGAGTCCCCGGAGGTCGTTGGCCTTCATTGGGACGGGATTCCGGTGGCCGCATGACCGCCCAAGCCGTCGTCCTACGCCCCGACAACGCCCGCCAGCGCATGGAATTCGCCTGGAAGAAGGTTTGCGAATACCTCCAGCACGACAAGCCCGTGATGGTGACCATCGACGAGTTCAAATCTCGAAGAAGCCTTGAGCAAAACAGGAAGCTAAATGCCATGTGCGGTGACTTAGCCGATCAGGTCGAGTGGCACGGCCAGATGCTATCCAAGGACGACTGGCGGCACATGTTCGTCGCCGCGTACCGGAAGGAGCAGAGGATCGTTCCTGGCTTCGATGGTGGGTTCATCGTCCTCGGCGCCAGTTCTCGCGAGCTCACGGTACCTGAGTGCATGGACGTGATCGAGATGATGTTTGCCTTCGGGGGCGAGCGCCAGGTCGAGTGGAGCGATCCGGAGAACTTCGCATGACCACCGCAGCCGAACGCAAGCACATGGGCCGCGTGGCGCAGCTTACCTGCGGCCTCTGTGGCGCCTATGGCGTAGAGGTCCACCACATACGTGCAGGGCAGGGCGGTGCGCAGCGCGCTAGCCACTTCCTGACGGTTCCCGTGTGCCCTTCCTGCCACCGCGGACCCCAGGGCATCCACGGCGACAAGACCATGCTCAAGATCAAGAAGTGGACGGAGATGGATCTTCTGGCCGACACGTTGGCGAGGTTGGCGGCATGATCTCAGTGGAGTTGCCAATCAAGACAGTAGGTGGACTGAATGCCAGGGAGCATTGGCGGAAGCGCGCCAATAGGGTCCGCAGTGAGCGGCACTCCGCGCGGATGTCTCTGGCGTCGTCAGCTTTCCGCCAACATCTCCCGGCCGTGGTTACGCTTATCCGTCTATCGCCTGGAAAGCTCGACGACGACAACCTACAGGGCGCCTTCAAGGCGATCCGTGATGGCGTGGCCGACGCTTATGGAATTCCAGACAACGATCCTCGCATCCAGTGGCGTTACGCCCAGGAGCGCTGCAAGCGAGGCGACTTCGGTGTCCGCATCGAAGTGGTGGCGGCCGGTGAATGAGCGTCTACCTACATCTGCACCACGCCCTAAGGATCATGCGGCAGGAGCCGGACTGGCGGAAATGGGGGCCGCTGATCGAGGCGCTGACGCCCGAGCAGCAGGCCGAAGTAAGGCCCTTCCTCCGCGACCGGGCTCGCATCGCCCAGTTCCGGCGACGGGGTACGAACAGCTTAGTGACCTCGAAATCTTCAGGAAGCAGGCGGTGATCTTGCGTAGCACTGGAAAGAGGGACAGATCAGCGCAGGGCACCCTCGACAGGCTGGAGCGAGAAATGAAGCGGAGGGCTAGCCGTGGGTGAGCTATCCCGTCCCGAGATGTTCGCCGAGCGCGTGGGCTGCGCTGAGTTGGCCGCGAAGGTCCGTGCCGCTGGAGGCTGTACCTACTGCGCCAACCGAGTCGAAGGCTGGAACCGTGTCGCCTGCGACCAGCCTCATCGTACCTTTCCCCGCTGCCTGACGGTGCCGGGGCTGAGTTTTGAACCTGACCATGTGAAATTGCAGGGGGTCATATGCACGTCGGAAAGCTTCTAGCCAGGCTAAACCCGTCCACACAACGCTATGAGCAGGGTAGGGGAGGTATTCCCGAGCTAACGCCGCAGGATGTAGCCGCGGCCATTGCTATGGTGCCCGAAGGGTTGGGCAGAGAGCTCGTCTGCCGCCTGTGGTGGCCCGATGGTGCCCGGCTTTCTGCCAAGGAACTGGACCGGCTTCTGATGGAGGCCCAGCTTGATGAGTGGCGAGCTCGGATGGACAAGTTGGTTAACGCGCAGATCTTCCAGGCCATGGCTGATAACCCGTCTGACCGATACCGAGCAGTGGCTAAGCTGGATGCGGCCAGAGCTCGCATGTGGCCGCGGCTTGGCCCGGACTCCTGTTATGCCGCCATCCGGCAGGCCGTGCTCGCTGAAATGAGCTCGTCATGCCTGTGCCAGACGTGTCACGGAGTAGGCCATATCCGTGATGGCGCGGGGCTCATTACGGCATGTTCGGCGTGCGAAGGTTCGGGCAAGCAGAAGGTGAGCGACCGCCAACGCGCTCAGATGATCGACCGCGACAAGAAGACCTACTCGGTCGTGTGGGCTCCAGTTTACGAGTGGACAATCAGCCTGTGTAACGAGGTGATCGGCCCCGCGCACGATCGGCTCAGGCAAGCAGTGGCATAACGAACAGTGGGGGATTTCTTCACCCCCACATTTTCGGGCAATCTGTGTATGTGGGCACGCTGCCCACGCGACCCGGCCATGCGCCGGGTTTTTTGTTCCCGCCGCGGGAACACCCGTCTGCCCACCTTGTTCCCCTGCTCGGTGGGCGGACACCTATTCGGAAGACCGATGAAGCCCAGCGCGAACGCCTACAACTTGGTAAAGGCGTCGGAAGGGCTGCGTCTGTCCGCGTATCCTGACCCAGGCACAGGGGCCGAGCCGTACACCATCGGCTATGGCAGCACACACGGGGTCACCAAGGGCATGACCATTACGGCCGCGGACGCAACAGTTCGCTTGGCGGAGGATATGACCGAAGCCGCGGATGCCGTGAACCGCCTGGTCAAGGTAGCTATCAACCAGAACCAGTTCGACGCCCTGTGCAGCCTGGTTTTCAATATCGGGCAAGCCAATTTCAAGGGATCCACCCTGCTTAAATCGCTTAACCAGGGCGATTTCGCAGGTTCAGCAAGGGAGTTTGACCGGTGGGTGTACGCAGCCAAGAAGAAGCTTCCTGGGCTCGTCGCGCGCCGGAAGGTGGAGCGAGACCTGTTTGAGCGGCCGGTGTGAAGTGACGGAACGCGATGTGGAAGTGGATGAGGCTATTGCTCGCGTCGAAGCCACCGAGGCCGAGGCGATCACTGTTGCCTTACGACATATCGCCCTGCATGCGCCATTCCTCGGTGCTCTCGCGGACGCTGGGGATCGGGACTTGTCCGACTTTCAGCGGATCGCGGCGACCCGCGTGGTTGAGCAGGGCGAGATGCTGAGGATGGCCGAGAAGAACCTATCCCGATTTGTCGGGATGTTGAGAACGCGCACGGCGATCTACCCGCAGTTGAACGGTGTAAGGCTTTCGGTCCTGGCCCATGTGGCGCTGGCTATACGGCTTCAGCCTTTGCTTGAGTGCAAGCCGCTGTGGACCGCGGTTGACCGGCAGAACTGGGACGACGCAGCGGATGCCTTACTGATGACTCGATGGCCCGAGAAGGCCGTGGACGACGGCGAGAAGCGCCGCGTACTGGAACTGGCCCGCATGATGCGGACTGGTACTGAACCGCCCTCGCTAGCGACCTGACGTGGTGAACCCGATGCGCGACGCCCGAGCACTGAAAGCCGGGATCGCCATTCTGGTGTGGCTGCTGATGGGGCTGTTGGGCGCCGCCTTACTTCAGTTCAAGGTGCCTCCCGAGAACAAGGACATGCTGAACCTGATGGTGGGCGCCCTGATCGGCAATGCCGGTGCGGTGGTGGGCGACCTATTCGGAAACAGCCGTTCCATGCGGGCACCTGGGGATGGCTCGTGAACCTGAAGCTCATCGCATACCTTGGCGTCTCGGCTGCACTTTTCGGCGCTGGCTACTACGTGGCTCATCTTGCCGGTGAGCGCGATCTTGCCAAGGCGACGAGTGCTTGGGACACAGCCCGTGCGGGCCTTGAGACAAAACGCGCGGATGCCGAGAAGGCTCAGCGCCTAGCAGAACAGGGGCAGGCCGAGGCGCTGTCCAAAGCCGCTGCCAGCTACCAGAAGGGTAAAGACGATGCGAAACAAGCCGCTGATCTGGCTGTTGCCGATCTTCGCACTGGCAATCGCAGGCTGCGCGACCAGTGGATCGCCTGCCAAGCCGGTGCCACCGCAATGCCATCTGCCGCCGCTGGACAGCGCGCTGATGGAGAAGACCGACTACGTGAGGAAAGTGTCGGACGAATTCTTCGTGCCGTTGGACAGTGCCAAGCCCAGCGTGACGCCCTCCAAGAAGCCCTGATGGGCGAGAGAGCAGGACAGAAATGAGCATTTCGGCATGTGACGAGCTTGGGCGGTCTACCCGATGCTACGTCTCCGCCTACCAGCGTGATCGCGTCCACTACTCGAACATGCGGGTAGGTGAGATCCGGTGCCTAGTGGCTGACTTCAATGGCGCGCTGCCCAAAGGTAGGACCCTCGCCTCGGTTAAGTGGAAGTGCGCCGTAGGCTTTCCTGTGGGCATGTCCAACCCCACGATCACAGGGCGCCAGACCAAGGTCGATATCCATGCCCAGTGGGGTGGATGCGCCTCCTTCAAGTGCGAGGCCACCATGGACAACGGTGAGGTCTACGCCCAGATGTTCAGTATTGATGTCCGGAACGGGTGGCGGTGGTTTTGGTTGGAGGATCAGTCCTTTGCCCAAGGCCCGACCGAGCTTCAGGTGAGCGTGTAATGGGTAGGCCGTCGTCGTTCTTACAGGAAACAGCGGATGCCATCTGCATCAGGCTGGCTGAGGGCGAGTCGCTGCGGTCTATCTGTGAAGCGGACGATATGCCTGCCACGGCTACGGTATTCAGGTGGCTGACGAACAATGAAATGTTCCGAGAGCAATACACGCGCGCACGCGAGGATCAGGGCGAGGCTGATGCTGACCGGGTTGGAGACCTGGCGGACAAGGTTGCCAAGGGTCTTTTAGACCCTGCCGCGGGTCGTGTTGCTATTGACGCCTTGAAGTGGTCAGCAGGCAAGAGGCTACCCAAGAAGTACGGCGACCGCATCGACCTCAACCATGGCGGTCAGAAGGACAACCCGATTACCGCTCTCATCGCTGAGGTGAGTGGCAGCACGCTTTTGCCAAGGGATGAAGACGAGTAACACCGTGGACCCGCAGGCGCAGTTCAAAGCCAGCTTGCGAGATCCTGAGTGGCGACTGTCGAACCTGTACAAGATCATCACCAAGGGAAATGACGGCCAGGATTCTGTCATCACCTTCAAGCCGAACGAGGCACAAAAGCGGTTCCTGCGGCGGTACTGGACGCGGAACATCATCCTGAAGTCTCGGCAGCGCGGATTTACCACGCTTATCTGCCTGATGTGGCTTGACCATGCGCTGTTCGTGGGAAACCAGCGATGCGGCGTGATTGCCCAGGACCGGGAAGCCGCTGAGGTCATCTTCCGCGACAAGGTGAAGTTCGCCTACGACAACCTGCCCCCAAGTCTTCGGGCAGCGATGCCGCTGGCAAGGGACTCGGCGTCGGAGCTTCTGTTCGCGCACAACAACTCGTCGGTACGCGTGGCGACCTCGATGCGATCCGGGACGATCCACCGGCTTCTCGTGTCCGAGTTCGGGAAGATCTGCGCCAAGAGCCCGGACAAGGCTAAGGAAGTCTCCACAGGTTCGCTCCCCGCCGTGCCTAGCAGTGGCGTGGTTGTCATTGAATCGACCGCGGAAGGGCGGGAGGGCGCTTTTTACACCATGAGCCAACAAGCCGAGGCCGATATGGAATCTGGCAAGAAGCTCAGCAAGAAGGACTACCGGTTCCACTTCTTCCCCTGGTGGGAGGCGAAGGAATACCGCCTTGATCCGGCCTCGGTGATCGTCTCGGACAAGGACACGCAGTACTTCGAGGAAATCGAGGGGAAGGAAGGCATCACTCTCGATCCTGAGCAGCGCGCTTGGTATGTCGCGACCCGTAAAGCGGACTTCGCCGACGACCAAGAGAAGATGTGGCAGGAATACCCTTCCACCTCATCCGAGGCGTTCCAGCGGTCGAGCGAGGGCGCCTATTACACGACCCAGTTGAGCAATGCCAGGAAGGAAGGACGGATTACAACCGTCCCATACCAGCCTGGCGTACCCGTGAACACCTTCTGGGACATCGGCAACAGCGATGGCACGGCTATCTGGCTCCATCAGCGCATTGGGCTGAAGAACCACTTCGTAGGCTTCATAGAGGGATGGGGTGAGCCCTATGCCCATTACGTGGCTGAGCTTCAGAAGAAGGGATACGTGTGGGGCACGCACTATCTGCCGCATGACGCTGACCACGTTCGGCAAGGCCAAGTGACCAATCTCTCGCCGAAATCGATGCTCACCAACCTTGGCTTGCGAAACATCCAAATCGTCCCGCAGGTATCGACGATTCAGGACGGCATCCAGGCGACGCGCGACGCCTTCGCGGGGTGTTGGTTCGATGAGCAGGCATGTTCAGAGGGACTGATCCACCTTCAGCAATACCGCAAACGCTGGAATACCGCGGCGGGGTGCTGGTCGACCGATCCACTCCACGACATCCATTCCGAGGGTGCGGACGCGTTCCGTCAGTTCGCCCAAGGCTATGACCCCGAAGCAGACAAGGGGCCGTTAAAACTCAACTTCAGGTCCCAGTTCCGTAATGGCTAACTACAAAGAACTAGACGACCAGAAGCCGATCCTCAAGGACGATGACGACCCGAACCAGACTTTCCTTACTGAGATGCGCGCGCGCTTTGAGCGCTGCGTTGACCATGACAGGGATATGCGTCAGGCCGCCCTTGAGGATGTGAAGTTCACCTTCGTGCCCGGGAATCAGTGGGACACGTACACCAAGGGTCTTCGCGCTAGCCGACCGTGCTACGAGTTCAACAAGGTTCGCCAGTCGGTCAGGCAGATCACGGGCGACCAGCTTCAGAATCGGCCCGGCATCAAGGTTATCCCCGTCGAGGATGGCGATGAGGACACGGCCGAAGTCTATGAGGGGCTGATCCGCAATATCGAGTCGGTAAGTCATGCCGATCGCGCCTACGACAACGCCTTTATGTACTCGGCTACCGGCGGGTACGGCGTCTGGCGGATTGTCACGGACTACAGGGACAACGACGATTTCGATCAGGACATCTACATCAAGCCAGTCCTGAATCCGTTCTCTGCATATTGCGATCCTGACGCCAAGGAATTCGACCGCCGAGACGCACAGTTCTGGTTCCTCTCGGACTACATGGGGAAGGAAGCCTTCAAGCAGAAGTATCCGGACGCTGACCTGACCAATTTCGA
This sequence comes from Luteibacter sp. HAY1-4A, assembly GCF_056755355.1. Taxonomy (NCBI): domain Bacteria; kingdom Pseudomonadati; phylum Pseudomonadota; class Gammaproteobacteria; order Lysobacterales; family Rhodanobacteraceae; genus Luteibacter; species Luteibacter sp. HAY1-4A. The sequence goes on along the minus strand of NZ_JBNDHZ010000003.1, from coordinate 106,449 downwards.
CGCCGGCACCGACGTTGGAGAGGGGTATCTCAACTGGTTCGAAGGCGAGCGTATCCGCATCTGTGAGTACTGGTACAAAGAGAAGGAAGACCGGACTATTGGCCTTCTGAGTAGTGGCGAAGTCGTCGATATGGCCGACTTCGACGAAGAGTTGTACGCGGGCCAGGGTGTGACCGTTGCTAAGACGCGCGACGTCGTGGTGGACAAGGTCAAGATGGAGATTGTCTCTGGCTCCCAGCGCCTTGAAGGTCCCTACGAATGGGCGGGTAAGTTCATTCCCATCGTCCCGGTGTGGGGCGACATCATTAACGTCGATGGGCGTGACGAATGGTCTGGCATGGTTCGCTTCGCCAAGGACGCGCAGCGCCTTTTCAACTTCGAGCAGTCAACCCTCGTCGAGCTTGTGGCGAAACAGCCGCAGCAGCCGCTTACCGGACCGGCAGAGGCTATCCAGGGATACGAGAAGTACTACGAGAACCTGAGCGATCAGGACGTGCCTTTTCTGCCCTACAACCTTCTTGCCGGAGCGCCGAATGGCGGCAGGCCCGAGAGGGTTAGTCCTGCTACCTTCCCCGATGCATGGGCCAACCTGTCGGCCATGTCCTCGGACAACATCAAGGCCACGTTGGGCATCTACGATGCCTCTCTGGGCGCCCGTAGCAATGAAACCAGCGGTGTCGCCATCCGGCAACGTCAGCAGGAGGGCGACGTTGCCAACTTCGTCTACACCGACAACCTCGCTAAATCGCTGAAGTTCACGGGCGAAATCCTTGTAGATCTGATCCCCAAGATTTACGACACCGAACGAGTGGTTCGCGTACTCGGGAAGGATGGTGGCGAGAAGTGGGTAAGGCTGAATCATGGCATTCAGAACCCCGTGACCGGCGAGTGGGAGGTCATCAACGACCTCTCAAAGGGAAAGTACGACGCCAGCGTCACCACGGGGCCGAGCTACACCACGCAGCGCCAAGAATTGGCTGACGCGGCCATGCATCTGTCCCAACAGCAGGGGCCGGGCGGCATGTTGTGGCAGCTTGCGTATATGGAGAACGCTGACTTCCCCAACGGCGAGAAGTACGTCAAGGCATTCCGGCAGTTCCTCATCAATCAGGGCCTCATCCAGCCGGAGGAAGGTGACCAGCCTCCGCCGCAACAGCCCCAGCCACAGCCGAATCCCAAGGATCTGGCGGATGCCGAGCTTAAGCAGGCTCAGGCACGAAATTTTGACGCCAAGACGCAAGAAGTCATCGCGACTTTGCCCAGCCAAATCGCCAGTAACGAGGCATCCGCGGCCGAGAACAAGTCGAAAGCCCTACGCAACATCGGCCAGGACGCGCGAGACGAGCACGCGCATCAGATTGCGGTGCTGACCGATCCAAACCTGGGGCTCATCGCCCCGGCTGCAACGCCGGCAGACCTCGGCGGCACCTCTCAAGGGTATTAGTTCCCATGTCCGACGAAATCCAGGTTGAAGTATCCAGCTCCTCGCAGACCGATAGCGTTGCGGGGGAAGAGAAGAAAACGGTAACGGAGGCCGAGCAGCCATCTCCGGGTGAAGTTGAGAACGACGACGGCGAAGAGGCCGGTGAAACGTCCGAACAGCAGGACGATGACGAAGAAGGGGACGAAGGCCACGAAAGTGACGACGTGCCCTACGGAGTCAAGAAGAAGCTGGGCAAGCTGACCGCCAGGGTCAAGGAGCGTGATGAGAAGCTGGCCGCGCAGGAAGCAGAAATTCGTGCGGCGCGAGAGGAATTGGAGTACCTCCGCAAGCAGGGCCAGAAGGCCACCGAGGTAAAGGATACGCCGCGACCGACGCTTGAGTCCGTCAATTTCGATATAGAAAAGTTCGATCTCGCGATCGATGCATGGACGAAGGACCAGGCCGAACTTGGTGTTCGTCGCCGTCAGCAGGAAGAGGCGGCCCAGGCAAGGCAAGCGGCATATAACGCGAAAGTGGCAGCCTTCGCCAAGGACAAGCCGGATTGGGTTGACAAAGCGTCCCGAATTCCGGCGTCTGAGGTGATGATCGAGGTGATCCAGGATATGGATCACGGACCAGCTGTCACTTATTACCTCGCACAGCATCTCAACGAGGCTAGCGATATCTCGCGCATGCAGGGCCATAAAGCGGCTCTCGCCTTGGCGAAGATCGAAGCCAAGATCACCTCCAATACCGGGCTGGATCAGAAAAAGGCCATCACTGGCGCACCGCCTCCGGTGAAGACGCTCAGTACGAAGTCCCCGATCAAGAAAGATTTGGCGGACTTGCCGATGAGCGAATACATCAAGGAGCGGAACAAGTCGTCCAAAAAGTCGGGCGGCTTCCTCTGACCTAAGTCGTAACTCAACCCATCCAGGCCCCGCCATCGTGCGGGGCTTTTTTTTGGAGAAAGATCATGGCAAACGCTCCCGTTACCATTCAGATGGTCACCAAGGAGAGCCTCAAGGTTCTTGCCGAAGAACTTTGGTTCCTCAAGCGTGTTAACCGACAGTACGACGACCAGTTCGCGAAGACCGGCGCGAAGATCGGTGACACCCTAAACGTCCGAGTTCCCGGACATGGCGTCGTCCGAAAGGGTCGCGTAATGACCCTACAGGACATCAACGACAAGACCACGCCGCTCAAGATCACCGAGCAGGATGGCGTTGACCTTGGCATGACTTCTGCCGACTGGGCTCTGTCCATTGATGAGATCAGCGATCGATACATCAAGCCCCGCATGGCTGATCTCGCCGCGTCCATCGAAGCCACGGTCATGGCAAACGTGATCCCAGGTATTCCCAACATTGTCGGTGATGGCGGTGCCTTGGATGACTACAAGACGGTCCTCCAGGCCACGGAGATCCTCAACAACAACTTGGCGCCTAAATCTGGTCGCAGCTTCTTGACGAACAACTCGGCGCAGCGTCAGGCCGCCGATGCGTTCAAGACGTACTTCAACTCGCAGGCGCAGATTGCCAACCAGTACGAAGACGGTGTGATGAACCGCATGGGTGGCTTCGACTGGTATGCGTCGAGCCTCCTGCCTAACCACACGCGCGGCACCGCCAACGGCGCGTACCTCGTCAACGGTGCGGGGCAAACTGGCTCAAGCCTCATCGTTGACACTGGTGTGGGCACGCTCAACGTGGGTGACGACATCACCATCGCAGGCGTGTTCGATGTACATGCTCAGACCAAGCAGAACCTCGGCTACCTGAAGAAGTTCACGGTGACAGCGGTCTACGCAGGTGGCGGCGGTACGATCCAGATCAGCCCGGCGATTGTTGTCAGCGGTGAATATCAGAACGTCAGCGCCGGGCCGGCAGACAATGCGGCCATCACGGTGTTTGGTACCTCTGGGCAGACCTGGGGCGAAAACGTGGCCTTCGCTCGCGATGCCTTCGCCTTCGTCACGGCCGACTTGCCGCTTCCTCCGAAGAAGGACGCAGCGCGCGCCAACTACCAGGGCATCAGCCTCCGCGTCATTAACGACTTCGACACGGTGAACGACATGTTCATTACTCGCGTCGATGTCATTTACGGATCGGCTGTGCTCCGCCCTGAACTGGCCGTCCGTGTCCCCAACGATCCGACTCTGTAAGGAGAAATGACATGGCTATTACTCATGACCTCACGTATCACACCGCTCCTGGAACCACTGATGGCGCCGTGATGGGACGAAACGCGACATCGAAGGACGCCTTCTTCGGTGGCACGCCCGTCGCGCAGCCGACTGTTCCGGCCACCGGTGCGACTGTCCAGAACGTCGTGGATGCACTCGCGGCCCTCAACCTCGTCCTGAAGGTCTAAGGAGAACGACATGGCGAAGAAAGAGACCGTCGAAGCCCTGTATCTGGAAGATCCGGATACCGGCCGCGTGGAGCTCGTCCATGGCGATGACGTGGACGACCGCAAGGCCAACGGGTGGAAGGAGCCCGAAGGCCAGAAGGCCAACGGCGAAGACTGGAATGGCGAGGATTCCCTCGGGCAGCGCAACGCAGCCGCCGATCTGATGAGGGTTCGCCAGGAGATCGACGCCGATAAGGAAGCTAAGAAGCAAAAGGAGCGAGATGAAGCCGAAAAGGCTGCGGAAAAGGCCCGTAAGGACGCGCCTCCGCCTAAGCCTGACATGACCGTTCAGGTCGTGAATCCGAAGGCTAAGTGACGACAACAAGAGGCCCTACGGGGCCTCTTTCTATTTGGAGCGGCGCATGACAAAGGTGGTCGAAATCGTGGGGTCGGCGCTCCGCAAATCCCGCGTCGTTGACGTTGATAGCGCGCCAGATCCTCGTATGGTCGCTGACGCCATCGGCTGCATGAACCGGATGCTTATGCGGTGGCAAGCGGACGGCATCCAGTTGGGGTTCTCCCCTGCATCAGCCCCGGACGAGTTAATTTCCATACCGATCGAGGCCGAGCAGGCGGTTATTTACAACCTTGCTCTTGATCTTGGCAGCGAGTACGGCGTCACGGTACGACAGGATGTCGTGAACCTCGCGCTCGGCTACATGCGAAGCCTAGTCAGGGATCAGTTCGTCGCTTCCGGCCCTAGAAGCTTCGGCAGTGATGCTCCTCTCCCCGAAAGCTGTTGGGGGTCAGGCTATGACGTATGGACGGATGGCTTCGTCCGATGACGCGTTGGGTAGATTTCGCCATCGTAGGCGGTGCTTACAGTGACGATACGCGTCCGTTTTCGGTGCAGGACACCGTAAACCTGATCCCCGTTTATGCGGAGAAGGCTGGGACACGCTCGCCGCGGATGTTGCGATGCGCGCCGGGTTGCTCGGACTTCAGTGACCTAGGCACGCAGGCGCCGATACGCGGAATGCGGAACGTCGAGGGTCTGTTGCTCGTCGTTTCTGGAACTAGCCTGTTCGTGGTTGGCACCAACGGCCAGAAGACCAATGTTGGGGTGATACCTGGCGTTGGCCGGGTTTCGATGAGCCACAACCAGATCACGGGCGGCAATCAGGTTGCCATCGCCAACGGAAGTTCCGGGTACGTCTACAACACCGTGACGGCGCAGCTTCAGAGAATTACGGATGAGGGGTTCCCTGGCGCGCTGACTTTCGATTACGTCGACAGCTACATGACGTTTATCGAGCCAGGCAGGCGCTTTGCTGGTACCTCCGACCTGGCTGACGCCTTGGCCTACAACACGTTGGACCGATACGAGGCAGAAGGCTCTCCTGACAGGCTGGTTGGTCAGATCGTCTCCCATCGCGAATGGTGGCTCTTCGGCGAGCGTACGATCGAGCCGTACGTCAATACGGGAGCGGCAGAAGGAACCTTCCAGCGTTCCAGTGGCACGGTGATGGAAGTGGGCGCAGCGAGCCCCTATGCCATCTCTCGACTTGACAATAGTGTGTTCTGGCTTGGCAACGATGGCGTGGTCTACCGCGCCAACGGATACACACCTCAGCGCATCTCGACGTATCCCATCGAGCAGGCCATCTCGCGATGCAACAACGAGACAGCGTTCTCGTTCACCTTCGAGGACCGCGGGCACAAGATCTTCTACCTTACCTTTCAGGACGGGCACACGTGGGGCTATGACGTAGCCACGCAGGAGTGGCACCGTCGCCAGTCAAAGGGGCTGGACCGCTGGCGGATCAACGATCTCGTCAGCTGGAAGGGGAAGTGGATCGCCGGGGACTACTCGAACGGTAAGCTGTACGAGTTGGACTGGAACGTGCAGACCGAGTCAGGGGCCGAGATGGAGCGGCTTCGGGTTTCTGGCGTTGTCTCTGACGACCAGAATCCCATCATCGTCAACGCGCTTGAACTGGTGTTCGACACTGGGCAGCCTCAGAAGGACGCCATCGTTATTCCCTTGTCCTTGGCCGGCGACTTGCCTGGGGGCATTCGGGATGTGCCCATTTCTCCGTATGGCTACACATCGAGCGGTGGTAAGCCACCTGTAGCGTTCTCCATTACCGCTGGAGCGCTTCCCACAGGACTCACCATGGACACGTTCGGTGTCGTCAGCGGCATACCGACAGAAGCCGGACCGTTTTCATGGACCGTAACTGGACTGGATAGCGCGGGGCATGTTGCGCACCTTCCTGACAACGCGGTCATAGCCGACACAGGGTACGACCCGAACCACGAGGGCTTGAGGTTCCTACTCGGGCCATATCCATGGACCGCAGACTACATGGCGCTTGGCTACGACGACAGCGCCTGGGAAGAGGCGGTGATGCCTCTGGGGACATCTACGAGGCCTGACGCTGCCTCTTTTGGCTTCCCGCCAGATATAGCGATCAACTGGCCTCTCGATAAGGCGTGCTACCTACGCGCTTACTTCGATTTGTCGGCGCCGCGGCCCATGAAGCTGTGTATCTATGCTGACGACGCAGCGGATGTCTACATCAACGGCGTCTTCGTCTATACAGCCATCGTTCGAGGTAATGGGACACCAGGAAACCCATACGTCTACTACTACGAACACAATATTGACTCGTCCTTGTTCGTCTCAGGGACAAACCTTGTATCTCTGATATGCGCCGGGAACATCTACGGTGTGAATAACTATGTCGATTTCCGCCTGGAGATCCTATGAGCACCGTAGATCTTCGATATAGCAAGGACGGCGGCGCCAACTGGTCCGACTGGACGACGCACGATCTCGGTAAGACCGGCGACTTCGTGAAGCGTGTGACCCGCCGACGCATCGGTCGTGGACGTCAGTGGGTGTTTGCTTATCGCATTACCGACAATGTGCGGGCCGATTGCTTGGCCGCCAGTATCCAGACGGAGCCCTGCGACGGATGAGCTACCTCGTTATCGATGATTTCTGCGACAGCCTGGATGAGATTAGAGACTCAGCCTTCGCGGCCGGGTTCGATACGTGGAACCCGAACAAGGGAGAAGTCGGCAGTTCCGTCTACGAAGGCATGGGCTTCTGGGGAAACCACGCCCTTATGCTCCAGGCGTTGATGCGTGCGACTAACGGCGTCGTCGTCCCCAACAGCATGTTCTTCCGCGTGACCAATGTAGGCATGGAGAAAGCCTACATCCACAGCGATAGGGAGTCGGGGAATTTCACGTGTGTTGCCTACCTCACGGACCATGAAGAAGAGAGCGGGACAGCGTTCTTCATGCATAAGCGCACGGGCCTTAAGTCGATGCCTTCTTTTGCAGAAATGCGGGAGATGGGCATTTTTGACGAACTCAAGGCGGACATGGTGTCGCGTGATCCGGACAAGTGGGTCCAGGTCGACTACGTGCGAGGCGTTCGGAATAGGGCGCTGATCTTCAACGCGCCGATGTTTCACTCCCGCTACCCACTGGAAGGCATCGGATCGTCTCTCGACACCGGCCGCATGGTCTGGGTCAGCCACTTCTACAAGCTCAATCAGTCCGGCCAGCTGGCTTAGGAGACTCCCATGGCAGAGATTTGGGGCGCCGCGATCGCCGTCGGCGGGGCGGTCTATTCCGCAAATAAGCAGGCCGGTGCAGCGAAGGCTGCGGCGAACAAGGGTAAGTACGCGGCCGATGCCGCGGCCCAGCAGCTTGCCGACAACTATGCAGCGACCGAGAAGAACCTTCAGCCCTATGCCGATGCCGGCAAAGCCGCTTTGGCTGGGATCACGGCGGTCAACAACGGTAACTACACCGGATTCGAAAATTCCCCGGACTACCTGTTCGCCCGTGATCAGGGCATCCAGAGCCTGGACCGAAGCGCCGCATCTCGTGGAGCGCTCTATAGCGGCGGGCAGTCCGCAGACCTCGCCAAATTTGCGTCGGGGCTTGCCAGCCAGAACCTCAACACCTACTACGGGCGCCTGGCTGGCCTTGCACAACTTGGACAGTCTTCTGCGACGAGTCTCGGCAGCATCGGTACGGGTAACGCTGCCCAGCAGGGCAACTTTAGCCTTGCAGGGGCAAATGCAGCAGGGCAGGGACTCTACGACTCGGCCAACGCCAACAGCAATCTCGTCAACAGCCTCACAGGGATCGCGGGGCAATACCTCGGATCGCGGGGCCAGTCCGTCACGGCCAGTTCCTACGGAAGCCCGTCTGCACAGCAGAGCGCTGGCCTGCTCGGGGGTGGCAATTACACCGGCCCCGGCTCGTTCTCAACCTCATGGGGTCTCGACCCCAATAGCGCCTACGGGAAAATCGGCTGATGGCAAGTCTCTATCTTCCGGACATCGTCGGGTCGTTCAATCAGGGCTACGACCGCGGCCAGGGCCAGCAATTCAACAAGCTGGCAGGGCAGGCGATCGCTGATCCTTCTACGGCCTCGCAGAACCTTGGATTGGCAGCCACGATCAACCCTGGAAAGGCGCTCGCCATCCAGCAGGAAGTCCAGTCGAACCAGGATGCGAGACAGAAGAAGCTTGCGGGCGCCGCGAACTACGTACTCAGTGCGTACCGAAGCGGTAATCCGCAGCAGCTGGAGGGTGCATACCAGGCAGTCCGCCCCTTCTTGAACCAGTTGGGTCAGGAGTTGGGTCAGGGCGAAGCTGCGCCGCACTTCACCGAGGAAATGCTTCCTCACCTCTACAAGATCGTCGGCGAGGCGGGCGGAGACACGGCAATCAACGGCCAGCTTCCCACAGGACTGCGAGAGATCCAGGGCCAAGTCGCTGCCGCGGGGCTTACGGGTGACGACGCCAAGCGGGCATACCGTATCGCCTTGGGCCTAGACCCTCGCGCAGTAACGGGAGCGGCCAAGACGGGCATGATCACTGGCGCTGATGGACGAGAACGGCCCTACGTCTTCGACCCGGCCTCGCGTTCGTACAAAGTATTCGACGGAACGCAGTTCCGCGCACTCGACCAGTCAGAGGCCGCGCAGCTTGGTGGGGCGGCTGCATCACCGCAAGCAGACCCAGCGCAACCCACGCCGGAGCAGCTCATGGCCCAAGCCACGGAGATGGCGAATCAGGGCGGCCCGGGGGCGAATGCAGCCCAGGCCGAGGCATGGCTTCAGCAGCAACTCGCTGGGCAGGGAAGACTTCCCACGCCCGCCACGGGCGCAGGGGCACTTGGCGTTGGGCGTGCGCCAGAGGACACCGCAGCCGCTACCGAGAACGCCAAACAGGGTGTTCAATTGGCCTATCTGCCGCAAACAGAGGCCATTAAGACGGACGCAGCTATCCGTCAGGCAGGCGGGGCCGCCGCGGCTACGAATGCGGCGAAGACGCAGGCGGAACAGGCGCAAGCGTTCCAGCAGAGGCAAGCGGACGCTCGCAAAACACTGAGCGATCTTGACGAGGTTGATCGCCTCTTGCCTGAGGCCACAGGGGGCGCTCTCGGCAAGGCATACGACGCGGCAGCGGCCTCGGTCAATCACGCCACAGACTCGGCTAAGGCATCTGCCCAGCTTGACATCCTGGCTGGACGGCTCACATCTGCCGTGCCGCGGATGCAGGGTCCGCAATCCGATCGTGACGTTGAGTTGTACCAGAAGCAGGCTGGCGATCTTGCAAATAGGAACTTACCTATTGCTACCCGTCAGGCAGCGGCAAAGGAGCTTCGGCGCTTGCAATTGAAGTACCTCGACAATCCCTACGGGAATGGATCGCCTCAGCCGGTTCAGGCTCCTTCACCGCCTGCCGCCACTGGCAACTTCGGCCATCTTTGGAACTGACCCATGCCCAAGAAGTGGAGCGAAGTTGTCGCCAATCCGGAGTATCAGTCGCTTCCGGCTGATCAGAAAGAAGCAGCGCGGTCGCAGTATTTCCAGGAAGTGGTCGCCCCGCAGGTCTCTCCTGACCAAGTACAGGCGGCGCGCGCGGAATTCGATGCTGACACCGGGCCTAAGACGTCCGCGCCCGCCAGTGCGCCTCACGCGTCGGATGTTCCGTATGCTAATGGGGCGAGCCCGTATAGCGAGGCTGACCTCATGCCGGAGGACATGGCTCCGGAGCGCCCAAGGACGGCGGGAGACTACGGAAGGGAAGCATTGCGCGGCGCCGAGTTGGCAGGCCGTACGATCGCAAAGGTAGGTGCCTCCGTGCCTGATCTAGTGCTCGGTCCTACGACAGCGCTCGTCAACCAAGGCCTCGACGCCGCTGGCGTTGACCCGAAATACCACCAGATCACGGTAGGTCAAGCTGTAAACCAAGGTCTAAACGCGATTGGCGCTCCCACTCCCGAAACAACGGCAGAGCGATATATCGACGCCGCGGGGCAGGGACTTGGTGGCGTTGCCCTGGGTGCAGGTGTGGGTGGACTGCTTGCACGTAGCGTCTCGCCTGCGACGAGTGCTGTAGGAAATGCGCTCACATCGAATCTTGGGCAGCAGGCAGTGGGCGGCATTGCCTCCGGGTCTGGCATCGAATTGGCGCGAGAGAGCGGTGCATCACCACTTACTCAGCTTGCCGTAGGCATTGGGGCTGGAGCCGCTCCAGGCCTAGCTAGCCTAGCCGCGCAGGGTGGTAAGGCTGCAATCGCTAGTAGTTTCGGGAAGATTGATCCCGAGACTCAGGCTCTAGCCCGTACTGCTCAGTCCGAGGGAATCCCACTCAAGGCGTCTCAGGTCAGTAATTCGAAGGTCGCAAAGGCCATCGACTCGGTCACTGGGCAAGTGCCTTTCAGTGGCTCAGCCAACTTCGCAGAACAGCAGCAGCGTGCATTTAACGCCGCGGTCGCTCGGACGATCGGCGAGACGGCAGACAAGATCACGCCACAAGTGTTCGCTCAGGCCAAGAACCGCATTGGATCCGAGTTCGACCGCCTCGCCGCCGCTGCGAGCCTGCCTTTGGATCCTCAGACGACACAGCGCTTAAAGCAGGTTGTACAGGATACCCGAGACTTCTACGGGGACGATTCCGCGCGGCTGGTATCAAACGTCATTAACCGCCTTGCCAGCCAGAACGTTGGCGGAATGGTCCCCGGTAAGGCGTTCCAGAGCATTGATTCGCAGATCACAAAGGCGATGGCCTCGGGTGGCGAAAAAACTGTCCCGCTGGGGGATTTGCAGGAGGCCTTGCGAGATGCAGTCCAGCAGAATCTATCGCCGGAGGACACGGCCGCCTGGGCAACTGCTCGTCAGCAGTATCGTGACCTAAAGACTATTGAGCCTTTAGTAGCAAAAGAGGGGCAGACATCCGGGAATATTTCCCCGGCGGGCCTTATGGGTAGCGTCACGGCTAACAATGCCGGGAAAGGATCCATGGCGGCCGGCCGGCGTGGTGACCTTGGAAACCTAGCCGCAATCGGGCAGAGATTCGTAAGGGAGACAATTCCCGATTCCGGTACCGCGCGTCGCATAGCGATCCAGGACGCTTTTGGGAAGGTTGGCCTCGTTGGTGCTGGCGCTGGTGCTAGTTACGCAGGCGCGGGAGCAACGGCAGCAGGATTGGCCGGCCTCGTTGGGACGTCGCGCTTCACGCAAAACCTTCTCCAAGATCCGGCCATCGTCAGCAAGCTTGTGGGCCTTGGCTACCCACGCGATACGGCTATCCGTGCGCTTCAGGGCACGGCGAATCCTGCCCTAGTTGGGTCAAACCTAGCTTCTCAGCCGTGACCGTCAATCTTCCGGCGCGCTTTTAGAACTTCTCTGTCGATCCCTATGGCTCTGGCAGCTGCTCGGTCCTGGAGCAGTTGAAGTACTTGTCTCTCAAAAGGCAACGGGTGTCTCGCTACCCATGAAAGAACGCCGCGACCGACATAGAAAGCGCTCCAAATGCCAGCCACTAGTCCAATCACCTTTACCCAGCCGTCGAAGCCCACTTCAACCCCCAATTCTTCGGAAACCTCATGCCCGCATTCCGCATCCTAGACCAATTCCCGGTCTTCCTTAACCGGCTCGGTGAGCCCGCATCGGGGGGCTACCTGGCCTTTTTCGATAATGTCACGGACACCCCGAAGGACGTCTTCGGCGACCCTGATCTTACCGTCAACAATGGCTCGACGGTGTTAATCGGCACTGACGGCCGGACGGTCGTAGATGTTTGGGGTTCTGGGGTCTATAGGATCCGGCTATACGACGTCGACAACACCCTCATAGCTGAGGCTGAAGACGTCGAAATCCCGGGCGGAACAGGAGCGGCCATCCCCGCCTTGGACCCAAATAAATTCCTGACCAACGATGGGTCTGTGATGCAGTGGGCGACGGTCTTGCAGCCTCCAGATCCGACTGGGGCAGGCGGAAAGATACTGGGAACAGACGGGGTTAATTTGCTTTGGCAGGCCGCCCCCACGGTGCCAACGCCCGGTGTTTCGAGCGGCAAGTTCAAATACGGTGGCTTCATGATTCTGACGGGCACAGGAACGTGCCCCGCATCCAACGATAAGACGGCAAGTCAAAATATAGCGTTCCCAGAGGCGTTTGATGCCGCCCCAGTGGTGATGATCAACCACTCTGGGAACATGGCATCCGGAGGCTTTTTGGGAACCGCTGGCGCGGGCGCCATCAGCACAGCCGGATGCACGGCATTTTTCGATGTGAACGTCGCTAACACGGGATCGTCGTTCAACATCACCAACCCCATCGAGTACTCGTGGGTTGCCATCGGCCTTAAAGCCTGATGAGCGATTCATCCATTCTTCCCGGGGCGCGTGCTGCGCTCATTACCTCAGATGGGAAGACCGATCCGGCGTTCTATCGGCTTTTCCAGGCACTAGCGAAAGCGGCGAGGCTTACCGGTGATCTGAGTTCGCAAGTCACCCAGATAACCCAAGTCATCGAGCAGCTACAGGACAACGGTAACGGCACGATCACCGCTGGCGATGGGATCGATATCTATGGCTCGCTCAATAGCGGCATAGCGATCATATCGCTCAGCGGGACGGCAGTGACGCCGGGCGTCTACGGAGATGACACCCACGTTCCGCAGATAACCGTAGACGAATACGGCCGCATTACCGAAGCCAATGTGGTCGAGATCGAAGGCGGCTTCGTTCCCTACCTGGTGCTGGCGGGCACCGTTTTCCGCGTCCCGGCCAATAAGCAGGCCCTATGGACGATCCCTATTGAACTTGAAGGCGACGCCGGTCTGGAGATCGACGGAGCGCTGGTGGAGGTTGCCTGATGGGCTGGTTTTCGTTCGGTAAGCAGACCGCGGCGAGCGTTCCGACGCCCGGGGCAGGGAAGGTCGCCATGTTCGTGGACGACACATCTGGACAGCCGTCATACAAGGGCGAGGATGGGGTCGCACACAGCCTTGTAGGAGCATCGGGCGTATCGTCGCTGAACAGCCGGACGGGGCCGATCGTACTATCCCCCGGCACCAACATAGCGATTGTCGAGTCGCCGACGGGAACCTTCACGTTCAATGCCTCAGGTGGCGGCGGAGGGGCTGGGCTACCTGTCTTCTATTTCGAGGATTACGGCGCGGTAGGTAACGGCGTAACGGACGACACGTCTGCAATACAGGCAGCGATCAACGCTGCTGGAGCGGCGGGTGGTGGTGTATGCATGCCTAAGGTAGCGTCTTGTACCTACCTGATCTCTGGTGCCCTTCAGGATACGTCACGAAGCAACGCCCAGCTTGTCTTGCCTATCATCGATTACGTTGACACTAAGCAGGTAACCGTCGTTATCGCTGGGTATATCCCTCCCACGCCGGTATTTAGTGTCATAGGTTCCGTAGCGTTACCTACTTGCGGGACGATCTTCAAATCTACCTTGTCGTCTGGCACGGGCAATGTGATAGGAGGTCATGGCCCGGTAGGTACGTTCAATAATTTCACAAACGTAATGCTCGTACTCCGGAATATCACCGTTCAAACGGTGGCAAACCCAACGCTTACAGCCATAGATGCAAGCTGCGTCGCATGCCTAGACGCGAAGGACGTCATCGTACACACGGGAGAGTACTCCGTAGCGTCGATGACCCCGCCAACTACTACCACCAGCTTTGGTATCCGAACCCCGGCGAATGGAAATGGGGCGCACACTGTCGTTCGCGAATGCACGGTTGGAGGATTCTACAACGCGTTCGAGATCTCGGAGCACGTTACAGGAGATAATATCAACTGGTTCGGCTGCAACAATGGACTTGTATATACCTCGGCTGACCACGCGTCGCACATAACGCGTGCATGCTCGGTGCATGCCAAGGTGGCAGTGAAAGGCCCGTCAAGCGGCACGCACTACCTGACCATCGAGCAGCTGAACGTTGAGCATCAAGCTTCCGGATCATTCTCATATACGGCGGGTGTTAACGACGCGGCCAATGGTCTAAGGGGTAACTTGAGATGGCATACGGTGCTTGCCGGCACCCCTGGATCAAGCAGCAACTTTCCGCAAACTGGAGGCCAAAACCTCCAGACGGCTGAGGTAGGTAACCCTCCCGGCGTTCGGCCCATTAGCAGCACAGACACAGCTCTACTAACGGATAACGGCGGCGTGATCTCCTATACCGGATCGTCCGCCGTGAACGTTACCATTCCACCGGAGTCCAGCGTTCCATGGAAAGTCGGAACTCTGCTCACGTGGCTGCAAACAGGAACTGGACAGATCACAGTGGTGGCGGGATCGGGAGTCACCTTTCCTCCGACAATGCTGACACCGAAGACAAGGGCCCAAGGTTCAGCAATTTCCGCATATAGGACAAGCGCGAATACCTGGGCCTTCTTGGGTGACATGGCATGATGGATCTTCGAACTGCTGTAGCGAATAGCCGCTACCGAGGCGGCTCGCCACCGGTCGATCCGAACTCGTGGGACTTGGCAAGCTTCGGCACAGCGCTTAGCAGGTCCACCGACAAATTGACTGTTTCCAAAAGTGGCGGATCGTCTGTGTATGCTAGCGCCAGGTCAGTGGGGCAATGTCCGGCAACCTCGGATCGATATTTCAAGGTGACCTTGGCCGACACATCCGCGTCGCCATTTGCTCAAGTCGGCATCGCTACAGCGTCCATGCCAGTGAATGGTTCTACGGCCTACCCGGGTGGCACCACGGCCGGCCACAGCTACTACGAGCAGGACGGCAAGCGCTACACGAATGCTGTCGCCACAGCCTATGGCACATCCTATGCCACCGGAGCAGTGATCATCGTGGCGTACAAGGGATCGACCGGTCAGCTGTTCTTTCGCAAGAACGGCGTCTGGCAGAACTCTGGCAATCCATCGACAGGAGCGGGAGCTATCACCGTCACGCCCGCAGCGTACTATGCCGCGGTTGGTCTCTACGCAAATGGCCATGCCTGGACGGCTGACTTCACCAGCGTCGACGCTGACTCACTTCTGTCCGGTTTCTCGCCATGGGTGCCATGAGGCGAGGTATGCGTACAACAGACTAACGCGCCCGTCACGCCAGGACAGTATCCTGCGGCCATGTGCGGCCGATACGCCACCTTTGGACCCGTCTCCGTCTCGCGCCAGGCGCGTGAAGCCCTGGAGCAGATGGAAATGGACATCATCAGCGAGATCAACCAGCGGGAACCCCAGTACAACATCGCGCCGACGCAGAAAGCGCCAGTTGTGGTGTACAGGGAAGGTGGCTATCACGTACGGGCGTACCGTTGGGGTCTGGTGCCGTCGTGGTCAAAGGATTTGAAATTCGGGGCGAAGACCATCAACGCTCGTGCCGACACCGTGGCCACCAAGCCGTCATTCCGTGATGCGTTCAAGAAGCGCCGGTGCCTGGTGCCGGCCAGCGGGTACTTCGAGTGGAAGGGCGAGTCCCCGAATAAGCAGCCGTACTTCATCCACGACCCTGCCGGCGATCTTCTGATGTTCGCCGGGCTCTGGGAGGTCTGGCGCGAGTCCCAGGACGCCGAATGGGTGCACACCTACACCGTCATCACCGGTGAGCCTGGAAAGGTCTCAGGCGACATCCACGACCGGCAGCCGGTTATCCTTCCCCCGGAGCTTTGGTCCGTGTGGTGCGAGGCGTCGCCGGCGGACGCACAGGGCGTGCTTGCCGCTGTGCCGGAGGCAGAGTTGGTCTATCACCCGGTGCCGAAGGCGGTAGGCTCCCCGAAGAACAAAGGGCCCGAACTCGTCGAGCCCATCGAACTGTAGGCGCTAGACCTGACGAATCAGGGGCCCTGTAGAAGGAACCCCCTTTGTTCACCGCATGAGCGCCACCCCTATTTCAATGAGAGCTTTGACAAGCTCCGCGATCAATACAAGGTTCTACAGGTGGTTGGCCCAACGGCCCGTTTTCTACTTGTGCATTGAGATGCCTTTGTAGGTGACGACACGGCTGGCGCGCCGAGGCCGGAACGCCCGACCCGGTTTCAGTATGTCACGGGATTTTCGAACGGTCACAGTGACGCTACCCTCACCCCATGATCGTATGGGACCGCGTAGGTAACCGCCTCGACGCCAGCTATGCCCACCAGGGCGGGCCGTTCGCGTCCGTGACCTGTGAGGAAGGGCAGTGGTGGGTGACGTGGTGGGTAGGCCCCAAGGGACGCTACAGGGCTCCCTCCGAGGCTAAGGCTAGGCTTTGGGTGGAGAGGTTCGCCGCGTCCCGCCTGGTCGCCTTGGGTAGGTCTGCGGCGACCCCAGGCGTAGGGCCGAATGGCAAGGGTGAATACACCGACCCGACGCCAGAGCAACAGGCCCGGTATAACGCCTTCTCGGCCAGCTATGTGCCGCCCAAGAGGCCGAATCGGAAGCGCAGATAGGCTGACCCCAAACTGACCCCGAGCCATCTTTAAGTTCCTGATTGCACATGATGGGAAAGGCAGGCTAAGGAAAGCCTTAGTCATTGATTTTTCCCTTCTTCCCTAACCTTGACATGGTAGGGGTCACAAGTTCGATCCTTGTACCGCCCACCACTTTCCCTTGAGGCGAGTGGTACGAAGACCGCAGAAAGGAGCCGATGGCTCCTTTTTTTGTGCCTGTCGCAGCGTGGGCTAAACTCGCCGTTTCCCTGACGGAGCGCTGCCGGTGGCCTACCTTCTCACGAAGTCCCTGCACATCGTGTTCGTCATCGCCTGGATGGCGACGGTGTTCTACTTGCCCCGCATCCTGGTGAATATCGCCGAAGCGGGCGCCGAGCCGGCGGTGAAGGCACGGCTCGAACTCATGGGGCGGCGCCTCTACAAGTTCGGCCACAACATGTTCGGGCTCGCGTTCCTCTTCGGCCTCGTGCTCTGGCTCTATTTCCACGTGAGCGGCGGCTGGCTGCATGCCAAGCTGGCGCTCGTGGTGCTGATGCTCGCCTACTTCATATGGTCGGGGCGCCTGCTCAAGCGCAGCATGGCGGGGGGCACGCTGCCCCGGGCGAAGACTTTGCGCATCCTCAATGAATTGCCGGTGCTGGTGCTGATCGCCATCGTGTTCCTCGTGGTGGCGAAGCCGTTCTGAGGTCTCACCCGGCGAGACGCGAATCGGCGATGATCCGGATCGCACCTTTCCGCCATGGAGCCACCGGTTGAGCGACGTGGACGACATCGTGCCGGGCCTGATGGTCCTGCACGGCAACCGCCTCGAGGAACTGCGCGACGTGCTGGTCGGCTGGCTGGCGCGCACGCCGTTGCGTCCGCTGGAAGACGAGCGCGTGCTCGTGCAGTCCAACGGCATTGCCCAGTGGTTCCGAATGGCGCTCGCACGCGGCCGCGACGAAGGTGGCCTGGGCATCGCCGCGGCGGTCGACGTGGAGTTGCCCGGGCGCTTCCTTTGGGAGGCCTATCGCGCCGTGCTAGGGCGCGACGCGGTGCCGCCGGAATCGCCGTTCGACAAGTCCCGCCTGGTGTGGCGCCTGATGCGCCTCCTGCCCGCTGTATCACAGGAACCCGGCTTCGAACCCCTGGCCACCTTCCTCGGCGATGGGGAGGACATGCGGAAGTGCCACCAGCTGGCCGAGCGCCTCGCCGACCTCTACGACCAGTATCAGGTGTACCGCGCCGATTGGCTCGACGACTGGGCGGCCGGTCGCGACGTCACGCGCGACGCACGCGGCGGCGCGCCGGCGCTGTCGATCGCCGATCGATGGCAGGCCGAACTCTGGCGCCGCCTGCTCGCCGACGTCGGTCTGGACGAGGCCACGGGCCACCGGGCTGCCGTGCACGAACGTTTCCTCTCCGCCGTGGCGGCAGGTGGCGAGCGGCCGCCCACCTTGCCGCGGCGCATCGTGGTGTTCGGCATGTCGACGCTGCCGCGGCAGACGCTGGAGGCTTTGTCCGCGCTGGGCCGCTGGTCGCAGGTGCTCCTTGTCGTGATGAATCCATGCCGGCACTACTGGGCCGACATCGTGGACGACCGCGAACTGCTGCGCGCCGAACGCCGGCGTCAGGCGGCCAAACCCGGCATGCCCGCGCTGCCGTCCGACGAAGACATGCACATGTACGCCCACCCGCTGCTGGCGGCCTGGGGCAAGCAAGGCCGCGACTACATCCGCCTGCTCGACGAGTTCGACAACCCGGACACCTACCGCGAGCGCTTCACGGCGTGGGACCAGCGCATCGACCTGTTCGTCGAACCGCGCACCGACACGCTGCTGGGCCAGGTGCAGGCCGCGATCCTCGACCTCGAGCCGTTGGGCTCCGCGCCCCGTACGCTTGCCGAAGGCGATACCTCGATCGCATTCCATGTGACGCACGGGCCGCAGCGCGAGGTCGAGGTGCTGCACGACCAGCTGCTGGCGCGCTTCGAGGATGCCGCACGGAAGGGCGATCCGATCCTCCCGCGCGACGTGATCGTGATGGTGCCGGACATCGAAACCTACGGACCGCATATCGACGCCGTGTTCGGTCGCGTGCCCCGCGACGATGCGCGCTTCATCCCCTACAGCATCGCCGACCGCACCGCGCGCGGCACGGCGCCCATGGTCATGGCGCTGGACATGCTCTTGTCGTTGCCCGAGTCGCGCTTCGGCGTGGGCGACATGACCGACCTGCTCGATGTGCCTGCCGTGCGCGAACGGTTCGGCCTGGGCGACGACGACCTGCCTCTTCTGCATCGGTGGATCGAGGGTGCCGGCATCCGCTGGGGTCTGGACGCGGAACAGCGGGCATCGTTGGAGCTGCCGGGCCTGGAGCAGAACACCTGGGTCTTCGGCATGCGGCGCATGCTGCTCGGCTATGCCTCCGGGCAAGGTGAGGCGTGGGGCGACATCGAGCCCTATGGCGAAGTGGGCGGTCTCGACGCGGCCCTGGTCGGGCCGTTGGCAGACCTTCTCGACGCACTGGGGCAACACTGGCGGAACCTGGCGCAACCGGCCTCGCCGCGCATCTGGGCCGAGCGCCTGCGTGCGCTGCTGCGCGACCTGTTCTCGCCTTCGGCACCGGAAGACCGCATCCTCCATGAGCGCCTGCTCGATGCGCTGGAAACATGGGAGGGCGCCTGTGCGGAGGCTTCTTTCGATGAGGCGCTGCCCGTCGACGTGGTACGGGAGGCCTGGCTCGCACCGTTCGACGAAGGCGGCCTTTCCAAGCGGTTCCTCGCCGGCGCGGTGAGTTTTGGCACGCTCATGCCGATGCGCGCCATCCCGTTCCGGCTCGTGTGCCTGCTGGGCATGAACGATGGCGATTACCCGCGCGCGCGGCCGCCCATGGATTTCGACCTGATGGCACGGAGCGGCGCGTGGCGTCCCGGCGATCGCTCGCGGCGCGAGGACGACCGCTACCTGTTCCTGGAAGCGCTGCTTTCGGCGCGCGACGGCCTGCATGTGGGCTGGGTAGGGCGGAGCGCACGCGATAACGCCGAACGCGCACCGTCCGTGCTCGTAGGCCAGTTGCGCGACTATCTCGCCGCAGGCTGGCGCACGGAGCGTGGCGACGACGTGCTTCCGGCTCTCACGGTCATCCATCCATTGCAGCCTTTCAGCCGCGCGTATTTCCAGGAAGGCGATCCGCGCCTCTTCACTTACGCCGGCGAATGGCGCGTGGCCCATGAGCCGCGCGACGAACAGCGTGATGCGCCGCTCGTGCCCTTGGTCGTGGAGGGCACCCTGCCCATCGCCACGCTTCGCCGGTTCCTGCGTCATCCAGTGCGCGAGTTCTTCAACACGCGGCTCGGGGTGCGCTTCGATACGGCGGAAATCACCGGTGAAGACAATGAACCGTTCTCCCTCGGCGGACTCGACCGCTATGGCATGACGGATGCGCTCCTTCGCGCGGCGTTGCGCGAGGAAAGTCGTGACCCGGCCGCCTCCATCCGTGCGGCAAGTGCGCGCCTGGAGCGCAGCGGCGTGCTGCCCATGGGCGGCTTTTCCGCCATGGCGCGCCGCATGCTCGAAGAAGCCGCGCTTTCGGTGCACGCCCGTTACGTGGAAGAGCGCGCATGCTGGCCGATCGACGCCGGCAAGCGCGAAGTCAGCGTGGCGATCGACGGCGTGGTCATCGAGGACTGGCTGGCCGGACTGCGCGCGAACGGCGAAGGACATCTCGTCTCCTTGCGCGCGTCGCCCACGGCGGTCCTGGACCGTGAAGGTCGGCCGGCGGCGCATCGTCTGGTGGAAGCGTGGGTGGAGCATCTCGTGGCGCAGGCGGCAGGTGTCGCGGTGGAAACGCGTTATGTCGGTCCCGACGCCACGATCGTCATGGCGCCGTTCGGTAGCGACGACGCCCATGTTCATCTTCTTCGCGTCGTACGGATGTGGCGCGAAGGTATGCGGCGGCCACTGCCGATCGCCTTGCGCACCGCCATCGCCTGGCTCGGGGAAGACGAACCGAAGGCGGAAGCCGCGGCTCGCGCCGTGTATGGCCCCGCCGCACCCGGCGCGCGGGTGCCAGGTGAGGTGGACAACGACGCCTACCTGCGCCGCGCCTTTCCGCAATTCGGCGCGTTGCTGGCAGCGGGTTTCGTCGATTGGTTGCCGCCATATGCGGACTTCCTCGGCGCCTTGCGCGTGGAGGTGGCATGAGTCCGGCCGTGACGCCATTGCAGCCCGTGTCCATGCCGCTGGACGGTGTGCGCCTGATCGAGGCGAGCGCCGGCACCGGCAAGACCTGGACCATCGCGGCGCTCTACGTGCGCGCGGTGCTTGGCCATGGCCTGCCGCAGCCGTTGCTGCCGCCGCAGTTGCTCGTCGTCACGTTCACCGAAGCGGCCACGCAGGAATTGCGCGAGCGTATCCGTGCGCGGCTGGTCGAGGCGGCGCAGGCCTTCCGTGCCTCGGGTTCCACGGAGCCCTTCCTCTCCGAACTGATCGCGTCGTATCCGGCGGAAGCGCATGCGGGTTGCGCGCGGCGGCTTGAACTGGCGGCGCAATGGATGGACGAAGCCGCCATCTTCACCATCCATGGCTGGAGTCAGCGCATGCTCACGCAGCATGCCTTCGGCAGCGGCCATGCGTTCGCGCTCACGTTGGAACCCGACGAGAGCGAACTGCTGGCCGACTGCGTGCGCGACTACTGGCGGCAGGCCTTCTATCCGTTGGCTCCACGGCAGGCGGAAGCCGTGCTCGAGGAGTGGCGCTCTCCGGATGACCTCCTGCGTTCGCTGAAGCCGTTGCTCCTGGGCGGTGAGGTCACGTTGCGCGTGGAGGGCCAGGTACTCGACGCGGTGACGGATCCGCGCTCCCTGCTGGCGGCGCGCGAAGCGTGGGAGACCGAGAACGAGCGTCTTCTCGCGGAGGCTGCGGCGGCATGGCGTGCAGAGGTGGACCGCATCGAAACGCTGCTCGTCGAAGCGTCCACGGCCAAGGTGCTGAACAACAATCGCTACCGCCCCGATCGCATGGCCGGTTACCTTGCGCCCCTGCGGCGCTGGGCATTCGGCGGCGAGGCGAGTGAAGACGAGCTGCGGCGCTTTACGGCTACCCGCCTCGGCGACGCCACGGCCAAGGGCAAGACCAGGCCGGAGCATCCGGCATTCGCTGCCTTGGCCGCCTGGGAAGCGGGTATTGAGCGGAAGGTCGAGATCCGCCATGCGCTCCTGGTCGATGCGCTGGCGCGCGTGCGCGAACGCTTCGCCATGCAGAAGCGCAGGCGGGCCCAGATCGGTTTCGACGACCTGTTGCAGCGCCTGGATGCCGCGCTGGGTGGCCCTGCGGGCGATGTCCTGGCCGAAACCATCCGCCGCCAGTTCCCGCTGGCCCTCATCGACGAGTTCCAGGACACCGACCCCATCCAGTACCGCATCTTCAGCCGTGTGTACGCGGAGGCGGACGATGCGGGGCTGTTGTTGATCGGCGATCCGAAACAGGCCATCTACGCCTTCCGCGGCGCGGACATCCACACCTACCTCTCGGCACGCGAGCGGGCGCGTGCGCCGCACTACAGTCTCGACACCAACTTCCGCTCCACCGCCGCGATGGTCGAAGCGGTGAATGCGCTTTTCCTGCACGGCGAGCGGCATCCGCACGGGGCGTTCCACTTTCCCGAGCGCGGTCTTCCCTTCGTCGCGGTGGGCGCGAAGGGCAGGGCGGAGCGCTTCGTATCCGGCGGCCAGGAGCCACCCGCGCTGCGGCTATGGTTGCTGGACGACGAAGCACCGGTGGGGGTGCGGCACTATCGCGAACAGATGGCCGAAGCGTGCGCCAGCGAGATCGTCCGGCTAGTGGACGGGGCCGGGCGCGGCGAGACCGGCTTCGCGCACGGGGACGAGCCGATCGTTCCCTTGAGGCCCGCCGATATCGCCGTGCTGGTGCGCAGTCGCACCGAAGCCGCGCAGGTGCGTGCATCGCTTGCCGCCCGGCATGTACGCAGCGTGTTCCTGTCCGACCGCGATTCCGTCCTGGAAAGCGTGGAAGCGAACGACGTGCTCGCCTGGCTGCGCGCCGTCGCGTCGCCCACTTCCGACACCGCGATGCGCGCGGCGCTCGCCACGCGCACGCTGGATCTGGGCTATGCCGAACTCGAGCGGTTGAACGCCGACGAGACTCATTGGGAGAAACGGGGGGAACTGTTCCTCGCGCTGCGCAACGTATGGCAGCACTCCGGTGTGCTCGCCATGCTGCATGCGTTCCTGCACCGCTTCGACCTGCCGGCGCGCCTGCTCGGCCGTGCGGGTGGCGAGCGGGCGCTCACGAATGTGCTTCACCTGGCCGAACTGCTCCAGCATGCCGCTTCCACGCTCGACGGCGAGCAGGCGCTGGTTCGCCATCTCGCGGAACGTATCGCGGATACCGCCAGCCACCATGGCGACGACCAGCTCGTGCGGCTGGAAAGCGACGACGATGTCGTGAAGGTCGTGACCATCCACAAATCCAAGGGGCTGGAATATCCGCTGGTGTTCCTTCCCTTCGTCTGTGCGAGCGGAGGCACGCATCCCGGGCAGGCCACCTATCGTTACCACGACGGCACCGGGCACCAACTGGAACTAGTCGGCAAGTCGAAAGGTGGCGAGGCCTCCGAGCGCGCCAAGGAAGCCGCCGACCTTGCCGAGTTGCAGGAAGACCTGCGGCTGCTCTACGTGGCCATGACCCGTGCGCGGCACGCCTGCTATGTCGGCGTGGCGCCCGTCTGCCACAACAACTCGCGCACGCCCCAGGTGCACCGCAGCGCCTTCGGGCACCTGCTCGGTGGGGGGCGGGACATCGCCAACGGTGCCATCGCGGGCCTGTTGCGCGAATTGCAGGCGGACGTGCCGTCGATACGCGTGGAATACATGCCGCCGCCGGACGATCGTCGCCACGTTCCGGTCGAACGCGACCTGGCGCCGCGTCATGCGCGGCTTGCGGAGATTCCCCGCGCGACACCCTGGCGCATCGCCAGCTACAGCGGACTGCGGCACGCGGAGGACGTCGCGGCGCCCGAGACGGCGACGGACGATGTCATCGTCGAATACGCGACCGAGCCCGCCGCACCGGCGCCGGCTGTCACCGGCATTCATGCGTTCGAACGCGGCGCGGAGGCCGGTACGTTCCTGCACGATCTCCTCGAGTGGATCGCGGAGGAAGGATTCGCCGCCATCGCCGGGGACCGCGGACGCCTGCGTGACATGGTGGCGCGGCGCTGCGAGCGGCGTGGCTGGTCTGCCTACATCGACCTGCTTACAGACTGGCTTCTCCTCCTATTGCGTACACCGATCGCGTTGCCCGATGGCGGTGAGCTGGCGCTCGCGCAGCTGCGCGATGCCTCGCACTATCGCGCCGAACTCGAATTCCTGTTCGAGTCGCGCGGTGTCGACACGCTGGCCCTGGATCGGGTCGTGCGCGACTACACGCTGGGTGGCGAAGGGCGGCCCCACCTCGCGGCCGATACCATCAACGGCATGTTCAAGGGCTTCATCGACCTGATCGTCGAACACGGCGGGCGCTGGTACGTGATCGATTACAAGTCGAACCACCTCGGTCCGGACGAGCGGGCCTATACGCCTGCCGCGATGCGCCGGTCCATCCTCGACGCCCGCTACGAACTGCAATACGCGCTGTATCTCCTGGCCCTGCACCGGCAGTTACGCAGCCGCCTTGGCGACGCCTACGACTACGACACCCACGTGGGCGGCGCCGTCTACCTCTACCTGCGCGGCATCGATGGCCAAGGCCATGGCGTGCACGTCGAGCGGCCGCCGAAGGCCATGATCGACGCCATGGATGCCTTGTTCGAAGGAGTGGCTGCATGAGCGCCCACGACAACGCCTGGCTCGACAGCGCGCTCGCCGACGGCCGCATCGGTCCCGTCGACCGTGCGTTCGCACGCTTCCTTCGCCAGCTGGACCCGTCGGTCGATTCTCGCGTGCAGGTCGCGGCCGCGCTGCTGAGCCATGAACTTGGGCAGGGGCACATCTGCATGCCCCTCGACACCTTGCGCGAACGCGAGCCGAATCTAGGCGACCCTGCTGCGTTCCTTACCGCAGCGAAGGTAGTGGCAGAACCGTCGGGCGATCCGGCCGCGCCGCTCGTGCTCGATCGCGACCTTCTCTACATGCGCCGCTTCTGGCGCGACGAATCGCGCGTGGCCGCGGCGATCCGGGAGCGGCTGGGCGATCGCATAACGGATGCGGATCTTCGCGGCGAACTGGCCCGTCTGTTTCCGTCCGACGACGTTCGTCCGGACTGGCAGAAGATTGCTTGCGCCATCGCCGCGCGCTCCCGTTTCTCCGTGATCACCGGCGGCCCGGGCACCGGCAAGACCACGACGGTGGTGCGGATGCTCGGTTTGCTGCAGACGCTGGCGCTGCGCGACGGCGGCAGCCGTCTGCGCATTCGTCTGGCCGCACCCACGGGCAAGGCGGCCGCGCGGCTCAACGCGTCCATCGCCGGCCAGGTGGCGAAGCTCGACGTCGACCCGGCGGTGAGGCAGGCGATCCCTGCGGAAGTGACCACGCTGCATCGCCTCCTGGGCAGCCGGCCGGACACCCGTGCCTTCCGCCACAACGCGGAAAATCCATTGCACCTCGACGTGCTGGTGATCGACGAAGCGTCGATGATCGACCTGGAGCTGATGGCCGCCACGCTGGAAGCATTGCCGCCGCAGGCGCGGCTCGTGCTGCTCGGCGACAAGGATCAGCTGTCCTCGGTGGAGGCGGGCGCCGTGCTCGGCGATCTGTGTGCGCGTGCCGAGGGTGGGCATTATTCCGCCTCGACCTGCGCCTGGATCCGTGAGGTCTGCGCAGAAGACGTGGCGCCCTGGACCGACGATGCCGATGCGGCGGCGCTCGATCAGCAGGTGGCGATGCTGCGCTTCAGCAGGCGCTTCGGCAGCCACAGCGGTATCGGTGCCCTGGCTGCCGCCATCAACGCCGGCGACGCCGCGCACGCGCGGGCGGCCTTCGAGGCATTCGACGATATTGCATGGGGCACGCCAACGCCCGCGGCTGTCGCCACGCTGGCGATCGAAGGACGGGACGGTGCTCCCGGATATCGCCATTACCTGGACTGGATCGAGCGCGAACGTCCCGATGTCGGTGGCGGCGAAGACGCGGTCGTCGGCTGGGCGCGCGGCGCGCTACGTGCCTATGCGTCGTTCCAACTGCTGTGCGCCACACGCCTGGGCGACCACGGCGTGCTCGCGCAGAACGAACGTATCGCGCAGGGCCTGCTCGACCGCGGCCTCATCGAGGCGACGGGAGGCTGGTACGAAGGACGCCCGGTCATCCTCACACGCAACGACTACGCGCTGGGCCTGATGAACGGCGACGTGGGCGTGACCTTGTGGGTTCCGGACGAGCAGGGCGGCATGGCGCTGCGCGTGGCCTTCCCGGTCATGGACGAGCGCGGCGGCGAACGCATCCGCTTCGTCGTGCCCAGTCGCCTCTCGGCCGTGGAAACCGTATACGCGATGACGGTGCACAAGTCGCAGGGGTCGGAATTTGAGCACGCCGCTCTCGCGTTGCCTCCCGATCCGTCGCCCGTGCTGACGCGCGAACTGGTTTATACGGGCGTGACGCGCGCGCGCCGCTGGTTCACCTTGCTCGCGGCGCCGGACATCCTCGATCACGCCGTGCAGCGAAAGACTCAGCGCGCGTCAGGCCTCCTGCGCCGCCTTCTGTGACCACGATGTTGTGGGAGCCGGCTATGCCGGCGAATCGCCGCTGAAGCGGCTCCCACATAAGGCGGGCGTCATGCGACGGGATAAAAATCCTTGTACCAGGCGGCAAACTTCGCCAGTCCCTCGTCGATCGACGTCGACGGCGCGTAGCCTACGTCCCGCCGCAACGCCGACACGTCGGCCCACGTATCCGGCACGTCGCCCGGCTGCATCGGCAGCAGGCGTTTTTCGACCGTTCGCCCCAGGTGCTTTTCGAGCGTGGCGATGAAGTCGAGCAATTGCACCGGCTCGTCGTTGCCGATGTTGTATACGCGATAGGGCGCGGCGGAAGTGCCGGGATTCGGCGACACGGCGTCGTACGCGGGTGTCGCCGGATGGTCCAGCGTGCGAATCACCCCTTCGACGACGTCATCGATATAAGTGAAGTCGCGGCTGTGCTGCCCGTGGTTGTAAACGTCGATCGGTTCGCCGCGCATGATCCGGCTCGCGAAGAGGATCGGCGACATGTCCGGACGTCCCCAGGGTCCATAGACCGTGAAGAAGCGCAGCCCCGTCGTCGGCAGCCCGAACAGGTGGCTGTAGGTATGGGCCATCAGCTCGTTCGACTTCTTCGTGGCGGCATAGAGGCTGACCGGATGATCCACGGCGTCTTCCACCGCGAAGGGCATCTTCCGGTTGGCGCCGTACACCGAGCTGGACGATGCGTACACGAGATGCCCCACCTCATGCCGCCGGCAGGCCTCGAGCACGTTCATGAAACCCACCAGGTTGCTCTGCACGTAGGCGTGCGGGTGTGTGAGCGAATAACGCACGCCGGCCTGCGCGGCGAGGTTCACCACGCGCTCGGGCTGGAAGTCGGCGAACGCACGGTCCACTGCCGCCTGCTCCGCGAGGTCGGCGCGCACGTGCGTATATCCTGGGTGCGTGACGAAGCGCGCCAGGCGGGCTTCCTTCAGGGCGGGGTCGTAGTAGTCGTTGTGGTTGTCGAAACCGAGTACGGTGTCGCCGCGGGCGAGCAGGCGTTCCGCCAGGGCCGAGCCGACGAAGCCGGCGGTGCCGGTGACCAGGATGCGCATGGGAATGACCGGGGAGGTGGGTTGTCCGACGATTGTAACGGACACCCCGATTGACACGGCAGCGACCCTGCTCTAGTTTTTGCCCGATATCCAGCAACGAAGGTGGCCCGCGGCAACGCCGGCCGAGTGTGCGACATGCGGACTACGCGCTTTCCAACCTGAGCCCCCGCCACGTCTTCGTCATCCCGAAGGGCGCCTGGCGCCCTTTTTGTTTGTCCGGAACACCATTCATGATCCAGATCACGCTACCCGACGGCAGCCAGCGCCCGTTCGACCACCCCGTTACCGTGCAGGACGTCGCCGCCTCCATTGGCGCAGGCCTGGCCAAGGCCACGCTCGCCGGCAAGGTCGACGGCAAGCTGGTGGACGCGAGCTACACCATCGACCGCGACGCCTCGCTCGAAATCGTCACCGAGAAGAGCCCGGAGGCGCTGGACATCCTGCGCCACTCCACGGCACACCTTCTTGGCCAGGCCGTGCAGCGCCTGTTCCCGGGCGCGCAGGTCACCATCGGCCCCGTCGTGGACAACGGCTTCTATTACGACTTCGCGTATGAGCGGCCGTTCACGCCCGACGACCTGGACGCCATCCAGGCCGAGATGGAGAAGATCGTGAAGGAGCAGATTCCCGTCACGCGCTCGGTGAAGAGCCGCGATGAGGCCATCCGCTTCTTCCGCGACATGGGCGAGGAATACAAGGCGCAGATCATCGAGTCCATTCCGGCCAACGAGGAACTCTCGCTTTATACGCAGGGCGAGTTCACCGACCTCTGCCGTGGCCCGCACGTGTCCAACACGGGCAAGCTCCGCGCGTTCAAGCTGATGAAGGTGGCCGGCGCCTATTGGCGCGGCGACTCCAACAACGAGATGCTCACCCGCATCTACGGCACCGCATGGTTGAACGACAAGGACCTCAAGGCCTACCTGCTCCAGCTGGAGGAAGCCGAGAAGCGCGACCACCGGCGCATCGGCAAGCAGCTCGACCTGTTCCACATGCAGGAAGAAGCGCCGGGCATGGTGTTCTGGCATCCGAAGGGCTGGGCCATCTGGCAGGCGGTGGAGCAATACGTCCGCGGCGTCTACAAGAAGAGCGGCTACAAGGAAGTGCGCGGCCCGCAGATCATGGACGTGAGCCTGTGGAAGAAGTCCGGCCACTGGGACAACTACCAGGAGAACATGTTTTTCACCGAGTCGGAAAAGCGCACGTATGCGCTAAAGCCGATGAACTGCCCGGGCCACGTGCAGATCTTCAACACCAACCTGCACAGCTACCGCGACCTGCCGATCCGCTACGGCGAGTTCGGCGGCTGCCACCGCAACGAGCCTTCCGGCGCCCTGCACGGCATCATGCGCGTCCGCGCCTTCACCCAGGACGACGGCCACATCTTCTGCACCCCCGCCCAGATCGAGGGCGAGGTGGCGGCGTTCCACGGCCAGGCCATGAAGGTGTACGAGGACTTCGGGTTCAACGACATCGCCATGAAGATCGCCCTCCGCCCCGACAAGCGCATCGGTTCGGACGAGGTCTGGGACAAGGCCGAGTACGCCCTGCGGGCCGCCCTGTCCGCGGCCGGGGTCACTTGGGAGGAATTGCCGGGCGAGGGCGCCTTCTACGGCCCCAAGATCGAGTACCACATGAAGGACTCCATCGGCCGCGCCTGGCAGGTGGGCACGATGCAGGTGGACTTCATGATGCCTGAGCGCCTGGGCGCCGAATACGTGGACGAGCACAGCCAGCGCCAGCATCCTGTCATGCTGCACCGGGCCATCGTCGGCTCCATGGAGCGCTTCATCGGCATCCTGATCGAGCACCATGCGGGCTTGCTTCCCACGTGGCTTGCCCCCATTCAGGCCGTGGCGTTCAGCATCACCGACGCCCAGGCCGATTATGTGCGTGAAGTCGTGCAAACCCTTGTCGGACAAGGGTTCAGGGTGGACGCCGATTTGCGCAACGAAAAGGTCGGATATAAAATCCGCGAGCATACGTTGCAGAAGGTTCCCTATCTCATCGTGGTCGGAGACCGCGAGAAAGAAACAGGCACCATTTCCGTACGTACCCGCGGGGGCGAAGACCTCGGCAGCATGCCGGTGGCACAATTCGTCGAACGTTTGGAAGCCGAGACCCGCCGCTAGGCCGCGGGTTCGGTATTGGGATCATTCTTCTGGAGGATAGCGGTATCGCTACGACCGATAACAAGGGCAATCGCAAGAACAACGACATCCGCGTGCCGCGGGTGCGTGTGCTGGGCGCCGAAGGCGAGCAGATGGGCATCATGGACACCCGTGATGCGATTCGCGCCGCCGAGGAGCTGGGCATGGACCTCGTCGAGATCCAGCCGAACGGCGATCCGCCGGTCTGCAAGATCATGGACTACGGCAAGTTCAAGTTCGAAGCCCAGAAGAAGGCCCAGGCCGCCAAGAAGAAGCAGAAGCAGGTCGAAATCAAGGAAGTGAAGTTCCGCCCCGTCACCGACGTGGGTGACTACGACATCAAGCTGCGCAAGATGCGCGAGTTTCTGGAAGAAGGCGACAAGGTCAAGGTCACGATCCGCTTCCGCGGCCGCGAGATGTCCCACCAGGACCTCGGCCAGAACCTGGCCCGCAAGATCCAGGCGGACATCGGCGAAGAAGGTGTGGTGGAACAGTTCCCCCGCCTTGAAGGCCGCCAGATGGTCATGATGATCGGGCCGAAGAAGAAGGTCTGACCCTGGCCTTGTGTGGGAGCCGCTTCAGCGGCGATGGATGCTCGCGGCGGCGTGCCCGCTGCCGCGGGATCGCCGGCATAGCCGGCTCCCACAGGGGTGTGCTCCTACACATCCCCTTAAGATTCATGTAGAATCGCCGGCTCGGTCCGTATGGATGGGCCGAACCACCGTACCCGGCAGGAAGGAAAGTGCAGACCCTTCAAGGTCTTGCCGCCGGATCAGTCAGCAACCGAATACGGAGCATTCCGATGCCCAAGATCAAGACCAACCGGGCGGCCGCGAAGCGTTTTCGCAAGACCGCATCCGGCAAGTTCAAGGCCGGTCACGCCTTCAAGTCGCATATCCTGACCAAGAAGTCGACCAAGCGTAAGCGCGGCCTGCGCGCTCCCAACCACGTCAAGGCGTGCGACACCAAGGGTGTAGCTCGCATGTTGCCGTATCTCTAAGGGAGGCTGAACCATGGCTCGTGTTAAGCGTGGCGTTACCGCCCGTCGTCGTCACAAGAAGATCATCGGCCGTGCCAAGGGCTACTACAACGCCCGCCGCAAGGTATTCCGCGTAGCCAACCAGGCCGTCATCAAGGCCGGTCAGTACGCCTACATCGGCCGCAAGCAGCGCAAGCGCCAGTTCCGCGCGCTGTGGATCGTCCGTATCAACGCCGCCGCCCGTCAGTTCGGTCTGTCCTACAGCCGCCTGATCAACGGTCTGGCAAAGGCCAACATCTCGGTCGACCGCAAGGTCCTCGCCGACCTGGCCGTGCATGACATCAAGGCGTTTGGCGCGATCGCAGAGAAGGCCAAGGCCAGTCTGGCTGCGTAATCCGCTTTACCACGCGCGGTAGCCATATCGCGCGATGATGGATGACGTGGGGAGAAGGCCTTGCCTTCTCCCCATTTTTTTTCCACGTCAGGAAAACCGATGGAATCGATCGAGCATATCGACGCGTCCCTGCGGGACATCGAAGCCGCCCCGTCGCTCGAGGCGCTGGACGCCGTGCGCGTGGCCTTGCTGGGCAAGAACGGCGCCGTTACGGCCGCACTCAAGGCCTTGGGCCAGCTTTCCGGCGACGAGCGCAAGGCGCGAGGCGCCGACGTGAATCGCGTCAAGGAACGCCTCACCGACGCCATCGCACTGCGCAAGCAGGCACTGGAGCAGGCTGAGCTGGACCGCCGCCTCGCGTCCGAGCGCATCGACGTGACCCTCCCGGGACGCGATGGCGAATACGGCGGCATCCATCCCATCACGCGCGCCCTCGAACGCATCGCCGATATCTTCGGCCGGCTGGGTTACCAGCGTGCCGACGGTCCCGAGATCGAAGACGACTGGCACAACTTCGAGGCGCTGAACTTCCCGCCGCACCATCCTGCGCGCGCCATGCACGACACCTTCTATTTCGGTGATGGCCGGCTGCTGCGCACGCATACCTCGCCGGTACAGATCCGCTCGATGCAGGGCCGGCAACCGCCGATTCGCATCATCGCGCCGGGCAAGGTGTATCGCAGCGATTCGGACCAGACGCACTCGCCGATGTTCCACCAGATCGAGGGGCTGCTGGTCGACGAGACCTCGAGCTTCGCCGACCTGAAGGGCACGCTGGCGGAGTTCGTGCGCGCGTTCTTCGAACGCGATTTCGAGATGCGCTTCCGCCCGAGCTACTTCCCCTTCACCGAGCCCTCGGCAGAGGTGGACATCCGCTGGGATGCCGAGGACGGCAGCACGCGCTGGCTGGAGGTACTGGGTTGCGGCATGGTCCATCCGACCGTGCTGGCGAACTGCGGCATCGATCCGGAGCGCTACACCGGCTTCGCCTTCGGCCTCGGCGTGGAGCGCTTCGCCATGCTCCGCTATGGCGTGGGCGACCTGCGCGCCTTCTTCGAGAACGACCTGCGCTTCCTGCGCCAGTTCGCCTGATCGCTCCCACGTTCTAACGAGTCGCTCCCATGAAATTCTCCGAAAACTGGTTACGCGAACTGGTGACCATCGACGCCGACCGCGCCGCGCTGGTGCACGCGCTGACGATGTCGGGACTCGAAGTCGAAGAGGTCACGCCGCTGGGCGAAGGTCTCGACGGCGTCGTGGTTGCCGAGATCGTCGAGGCCACCAGGCATCCCGAGGCCGATCGCCTGCAGGTGTGCATGGTGGACGCGGGGCAGGGCGAATGGCTGCAGATCGTCTGCGGCGCACCGAATGCGCGCGTGGGCATTCGCGTTCCGCTCGCCACCGTCGGTGCGACGTTGCCCGGCGGCATCCAGATCAAGGCGGCGAAGCTGCGTGGCGTCGAATCGTTCGGCATGCTCTGTTCGGCAAAAGAACTCGGCATCGATGCGGACGCTTCCGGGCTGCTTGAGCTGCCGGCCGATGCCCCCGTGGGCATGCCGCTGGCCGAGTACCTCGGCCTGCCCGACGCCACCATCGAACTGAAGATCACGCCGAACCGCCCCGACGTGCTCGGCCTGAACGGGCTCGCGCACGATGTGGCGGCCCTGTTCGGTAGCCGCGTGAAGTCCATTGGCACCACCGATGCGCCGGTAAGCTCCGGCCTGTCGCGTCCCGTACGGCTCGAAGCCGGTGCCGATGCGCCGCGCTACCTTGGCCGCGTCATCGAGGGCGTGGATGCTACGGCACGCTCGCCGCTCTGGCTGGCCGAGCGTCTGCGCCGTTCGGGCATCCGCCCCATCAGCGCCATCGTCGACATCACCCAGTACGTGATGCTCGAACTCGGCCATCCGCTGCATGCGTTCGACAACGACGCACTCTCCGGTGACATCCGAGTGCGCCATGCGAGGGAGGGCGAGACGCTGAAGCTGCTGGACGGTAACGAGGCGAAGCTCGATCCGTCGTTCGTCGTGATCGCCGACGAGGCGCGGCCGCTGGCCGTGGCGGGCATCATGGGCGGCTTCGATTCCCGCGTTACCGACAGCACCCGCAACGTGTTCCTCGAGGCAGCGCATTTCGCGCCATCGGCCATCATGGGACGCGCCCGCAAGCTCGGCCTGCACACGGACGCCTCGCACCGTTACGAGCGCGGCGTGGATCCGGCCCTGCCGAAGCGCGCCTTGGAGCGCGCGACCGAACTGCTGTTGCAGATCGCCGGCGGCAAGGCCGGCCCCGTCACTGTGGCCGAGCGCCTGGAAGACCTGCGCGATCACGCTCCGGTCCTGCTTCGCCACGCGCGCCTGCGTCGCGTGCTGGGCATCGAGGTGGCGGCCGCCGAGGTCACCCGCATCTTCACCGCCCTGGGCATGGGGGTGGAGGAAGTGGCGGATGGCTGGCGCATCACGCCGCCGAGCAGCCGTTTCGACATCGAGCGCGAGGAAGACCTCATCGAAGAGGTGGCCCGCATCCATGGCTACGAACGTATTCCCACCCACGTGCCGGCGGGTGAGATCGCCCTGCGGGCCGAGCCAGAAGCGCGCCTGAGTGATATGGCGCTGCGCGACCAGCTTGCCGCGCGCGGCTACTTCGAGGCGGTGACGCTCTCCTTCGTCAGCGCCGACCTGTTGACCACGTGGCAGCTCGACCGCGGCTGGGTGCCGCTGGCGAATCCCTTGTCCGCCGACCTGGCCGTCATGCGTACCTCGCTGCTGCCCGGACTGGTCGAGGCGTTGCGCCACAACCGCGCCCGCCAGCAGGAACGGGTGCGCCTGTTCGAGGTGGCGCGCAGCTTCCACGCCACGGGCGGCGCGCCTGACGAGGTGGGCCGCGTCGCGATCGTCGCTTCCGGCGGCGCCCGCGCGGAGCAGTGGGGCGAAGCCACCCGTACCGTCGACTTCTATGACCTCAAGGGCGACCTCGACGCCTTGATCGCCCACACGGGTGAACCGCAGCGCTGGTCGGTGGACGCGGGCGACCTGCCATCGTGGCTGCATCCCGGCCGTGGCGCTCGCGTGCTTCGCGACGGCCAGCCCGTGGGCTACCTCGGCGCGTTGCATCCCGCGCTGGCGAAGGCGCTGGACCTCGGTGCCGACGTCCACGTGATGGAACTGGCCCTGGAACCCATCCTGGCCCGGCGGCTGCCGAGCGCGGCGCGGGTGCCGCGTTTCCCCGCGGTTCGCCGCGATATCGCGGTGGAACTGCCCGAGGAGGTCACCTGGGGCGCCGTGGAGGCCGCCGTGCGCGGCGCGCTGGGCGATGTCCTGAAGGAGGTTCGCCTCTTCGACCGATACGCCGGCAAGGGGATCGATGAAGGGCGAAAGAGTCTCGCTATGGGCTTGATTTTACAGGACGCTTCACGCACCCTTACCGACGACGATGCCGACGCTCGCGTGGCAGATGCGGTGGGGGCATTGGAGAAATCATGCAAGGCGAGACTGCGAGGATAAGATGGCGCTGACCAAGGCGGAAATGGCCGAGCGGCTTTTCCTCGACGTGGGCCTCAACAAGCGTGAGGCCAAGGAGTTCGTTGACGCGTACTTCGAAGTCGTGCGCGAGGCTCTGGAGCGGGGCGAACAGGTGAAGCTGTCGGGTTTCGGCAATTTCGACCTGAGGCAGAAGAATCAGCGGCCCGGTCGCAATCCGAAGACCGGCGAGGAAATTCCCATCTCTGCCAGGCGGGTGGTCACCTTCCGTCCCGGCCAGAAACTCAAGGTAAGAGTCGAGGGTTATGCTGGATCCAGGGAATAACACCGAACTTCCCGCCATTCCGGCGAAGCGCTACTTCACCATCGGTGAGGTCAGCGAGCTTTGCGGCGTCAAGCCGCACGTCCTTCGCTACTGGGAGCAGGAGTTTCCCGCACTGAAGCCCGTCAAGCGCCGGGGCAACCGCCGCTACTACCAGCGCCACGACGTGCTCATGATCCGCCAGATCCGCTCGTTGCTGTACGACGAGGGCTTCACCATCACGGGCGCCCGCGCCCGGCTGGAAGGCTCGCAGGCGCGCATGGAAGCCAGCATGTCGCACCAGATCGTTCGCCAGGTCCGCCTGGAGCTCGAAGAAGTTCTGACCCTCCTTCGTCGCTGATCCGCCTTCCGCAGATCGCGGCGATGCTGTTACAATCGTTCGCTCGTCGGGGTGTAGCGCAGCCTGGTAGCGCACTACGCTGGGGGTGTAGTGGTCGCGAGTTCGAATCTCGCCACCCCGACCATTATTTTGAAAAGCGTCCTTCGGGGCGCTTTTTTTATGCTCGGGAATGACGGGTGCGGGGCGCTATCGCGAGTCCGACGAGCGCCAGCAGCGCCACCACGTCCAGCCACGCGAACCAGTTGCCCCAGCGGGCATAAAGCGTCCGCGTCTCGCGTAGCGCGAGGTTCCCGACCAGTTCCGCATCGCCCTGTTCGCTCGAAGCCTCCGCCACCACCCGGCCACGATCGTCGCTGAGGCTGAGGCGGCCGGAGCGGGCGGCGCGGGCGATGGCGAAACCGCCTTCCACGCCACGCATGATCGCCATGCGGCTGTGCAACCAACCGTCCTCCACGAAGTCCCAGGCGGGCACCAGCAGCAACTGCGCGTTCCGTTGCCCGTAGGCGACGGCGAAATCCTGGAAGTCCATGTCCTTGCAGATGGCGAGGCCGGTGCGCGGCGTGCCGTTCAGCATCTGGAAGTCGTTCCCCGGCGTGAACCTGTCTTCGAAACCGGGAATCAAGTGGTGCTTGTCGTACATCACCGGGGAGGGCGCGTTCGGTTGGAAAACCATCGCCATGTTGCGTTCGGAGCCGTGCGCTCCCTGGAAGTCGACGCCCACGTTGACGATGATGCCATGCCGTTGCGCGAGCCCGGCGAAGGCAGGGATGGCCGAGGACGTGGCGAAGCTGCCTTCCGGTATCACGACCACCTGCGCGCCCTGGGCCGCGAGGCGGTCCATCGCCGCGAGGTAGCGATCCTGGCGGGCCGTGCCTTCCGGCGAATCCACCGAGACCAGCTTGCCGGTCTGCTCGAGCGAAACGAGTCCGATGCGAACGCTCGATGTCGCCGGCGTATCGAGTCGCCAAAAGCCATAAACGAGGGCGAGCACGAGGATCAGCAGCGATGCGCCGGCGATCGCGCCCTTGGCCCGGCGAGTCGCCTGCGCGGCACCCAGCATCGCCACCGCGGTCACGACAAGCATGAGCAACGTGCCGATGCCCCAGATGCCCGTGAGCGCCGCTACCTGGATCAGCGGCAATGCATCCATCTGCGTATAGCCGATATCGAAGAAGGTGCCGTGCGGCGAAAGCAGGTTGTTGACGAATGCCAGGGTCACCCACATCGCCGGGACGGCGAGCACCGCGGCGAACGGGCGGCCCCGCAGGAGAAGGCGCCTATGCAGCAGCACGCAGAGCGCGAACATCAATCCCGGCAAGACCATCGCGTAGATGACCACGCCCACGGGCAGGCGAATGTGGGTGTACATGTACGACCACAGGTTGCCCGAGCCAACCGCCATGGCGAGGAAGGCGGCGGCGACTGCCCACGGCGTACGCACCCGCGACGCCAGCCAGAGCACGGGGAGGGGCGCCAGCCACGTCGCCCACCACACCGGATGCGTGCCACTCCCGAACCACCAGCCAATCGCCGTCAGTGCGGTAGCCAGCAACCAGGTCGGGACTACGGAACGTTCAAGTCGCGATAGCATCGATCAGTCTTCCCGTGGATGCGAGATAGAAGGCCCGGAAACGCTTCTCGTCGTAGCTGAAGCGGCCCGCCCGGTACAACGCGATAAGGCCGTGCGCATGCGCCCACAGGTCCATCGCCAGGTCCCATTCGTCGAGCTTGCGGAACGCGCCGCGCGACATCCCTTCCACGATCGCGTCGGCGATCAGGTTCAGTGTGGGCGAACGGCGCGCGCGGAAATCCTCGGGAAAGCGCCTGGCGTCCTCACGGGGAAGCCCGAAGGCGTGGTCGAAAAGATGCGGATGGGCCAGCGCGTAGTCGAGGTACGAGCCGAGCATGGCCAGGAGGCGCTGCCGCGGAGTGCCCTGGCCCGCGTGGTCGGTCCAGGTGCGGGCCGCCTCCTCGAAACTGTCGTCGGAGAGCCGCGCGAGAAGCGCTTCACGATTGGGGAAATGGCGGTAGATCGCCATGGCCGAGAGGCCCACCTCGGCCGCGACGCGGCGCATGGAAACGGCGTCCGCACCTTCCGCGTCGAAGATGGCGTGGGCGGCGGCGAGGATGCGGTCGGAGGTGTTGGCTGGCGACATGTATACACTGTAAACATGTCGCCAGCCACGGCGCAAGTGCGGGAGGGAGGGGTCAAGTCCTGGGCCGCACGGCCGATACCACAGCCATAACGGCGCGATCTCCGCGTCCCGGCAAAGTCCCGAGCGAGCGCAGGCCATGAGCATCGAAGACGCACTCCTCGGCGAGGACACCGGGGTCTACAAGACCCTGCTCGAATCCACGCGCGCCATTCCCTGGAAGATCGACTGGGCGACGCTGCGCTTTGCGTATATCGGCCCGCAGATCGAGGAACTGCTCGGCTGGAGCCCCGAATCGTGGGCCACGGTGCAGGACTGGGCCGACCGCATGCATCCCGAAGACCGCGAACGGGTTTTCAATTTCTGCGTGGCCCAGTCGCAGGCGGGCATGGATCATGAAGCGGACTATCGCGCCCTGCGCAAGGACGGGGAGTTCGTGTGGATCCGCGACGTGGTGCACGTGGTGCGCAATCCGGACGGCACGCCGAACGCGCTGATCGGCTTCATGTTCGACATCAGCGAGCGCAAGCGCACCGAGGAACGGCTGCTGGACATGCAGCGCGAGCTGGAAGAGCTGTCGTACAAGGACGGGCTAACCGGCCTCGCCAACCGCCGCCGCTTCGACATGATGATGGACGCGGAATGGCGTCATGCCCAGGGACTGCGCCAGCCGGTGTCGGTCATCGTGCTCGATATCGATTACTTCAAGCAGTACAACGACCATTACGGCCACCTCGAAGGCGACGAGTGCCTGAAGCGTGTGGCCAGGGCGCTGGAAGGCATCCTTCGCGGGCCGCGCGACATGCTTTGCCGTTTCGGTGGCGAAGAGTTCGTGCTGTTGCTGCCGGACACCGACGAGGGTGCGGCCATGGCCCAGGCATGGCGTTGCCTCGACCTCATCGACAAGGCACTCATCCCCCATGCCGGTCACGGTCCTGGCAAGCGCCTGACATTGAGTGCGGGCGTGAATACCGTGGTGCCGAAAGAGCACGACGAGGTCACCCCGTTCCTCGCCGCGGCCGACCGGCGCCTCTATCTGGCGAAGGAACGCGGCCGCGCGCGGGTGGTTTCCGACGACGGCGTGCTCTAGTAGAGCGCGCGCGTCTTCAGCGTGCCGTCGATGGCCGCGAGTTCGTTGCGTAGGGCGGCCGCGTGTTCCTCGGTGGTGGTCACGTCGATCACCACGTAGCCCACCTGCGGCGAGGTTTGCAGGTACTGGCCGTCGATGTTCACCGCCGCGCGAGAGAACACCTCGTTCACCCGCGACAGCACGCCTGGGATGTTCCGGTGGATGTGCAGCAGCCGGCGGCTCGTGGCGTGGCCGGGCAGAGACACTTCGGGGAAATTCACCGCCGAGAGCGTGCTGCCGTTGTCGCTGTAACGGACCAGCTTCGAGGCCACCTCGATGCCGATGTTCTCCTGGGCCTCGGCGGTGCTGCCGCCCACGTGCGGCGTGAGGATCACATTGTCCATGCCCACCAGCGGCGACACGAAGGGATCGTCGTTGCCCTTGGGCTCCACGGGGAAGACGTCGATCGCCGCGCCGGCAAGGTGCTTCGAGCGCAGGGCGTCGGCCAGGGCATCGATGTCGACCACCGTGCCCCGCGACGCGTTCACGAGCATGGAGCCCGGACGCATGCGGGCGATCTCGGCGGCGCCGATCAGGTTCTTCGTCTGCGGCGTTTCGGGCACGTGCAGGGTGACCACGTCGGCGCGTTCGAGCAGGTCTTCAAGGCTGGCCGCCGCCCGGGCATTGCCCAGGGAAAGCTTCGCCTCGATGTCGTGGAAGATGACGCGCATGCCCAGCGATTCGGCGAGCACGCCGACCTGCGTGCCGATGTGGCCATAGCCCACGATACCCAGCACCTTGTCGCGAACCTCGAAGCTTCCGGCGGCCGACTTCGACCAGCCGCCGCGGTGGCACAGGGCATTCTTCTCGGGAATGCGGCGCACGAGCAGGATGGTCTCGGCGATGACCAGTTCGGCGACGCTGCGGGTGTTCGAATAGGGCGCGTTGAACACGGGCACGCCGAGGCGCTCCGCTTCGGCCGTGTCGACCTGGTTCGTGCCGATGCAGAAGCAGCCCACGGCGATGAGGCGGCGGGCTTCCGCCAGCACGGGCGCGGTGAGCTGGGTGCGGGAGCGGATGCCCACGATATGGGCATCGGCGATACGCTCCAGCAGTTCGTCCTCGGGCAGCGACTTCTCGTGGAACTCGATCTGCGAATAGCCCGCCTGGCGGAAGGTATCCAGCGCGCTGCGGCTGACGCCTTCGAGCAGCAGGACCTTGATGTCTTCCTTCGGGTACGAGGTGCGCGTCATGGCGGTACTTTCAGTTCCACGGGAGGAACGGCCACTATGCCAGAACCCGGCGGCCATGTTGCGGCGCACCCAAAGGGCTGGCACGCTCGGCACGACACCCTGGTGAGCTTCCCATGACCGACCCGCGCCTGGCCGAGCTGATCGGCCTGATTCCCGACCTCAAGCTGTCCGTGGACGCCGGCGACCTGGAGCACTACGGCCGCGACTGGACCCGGCGCTGGACGCCCGCGCCGCTGGCGGTCGCGTGGCCGGCCTCCATCGGCGAGGTGCAGCGCATCGTTCGCTGGGCGAACGTCCACGGCGTCGGCATCGTGCCGTCCGGCGGGCGTACCGGCCTCTCCGGGGGCGCCGTGGCGGCGCAGAGCGAACTGGTGCTCAGCCTCGACCGCATGAACCGCGTGCTCGGCTTCGATCCCATCGATCGCACACTCACCGTCGAGCCGGGCATCGCGCTCGAGGCGGTGCAGAACGCCGCTCGCGAGCACGCGCTCCTTTACCCGGTCAGCTTCGCTGCGCGCGGCTCCTGCCAGATCGGCGGGAACATCGCGACCAATGCCGGCGGCATACGCGTCATTCGCTACGGCAACACGCGGCAGTGGGTGGCGGGGCTGAAGGTCGTCACGGGTATCGGCGAACTGCTCGATCTCAACCGGGGGCTGGTCAAGAACGCCTCCGGCTACGACCTGCGGCATCTGGTCATCGGGTCCGAGGGCACGCTGGGCATCGTTGTCGAGGCCACGCTCACGCTCACTTCGCCGCCGCCGCCATCGCAGGTGATGCTCCTGGCAGTCCCGGCGATGGATGCGTTGATGAAGGTGTTCGCGGAAGCGCGCCATCGCCTCGCCCTCGAAGCCTTCGAGTTCTTTACCGAGCGAGCGTTGCACCACGTGCTCGCGCACGGCGCGCAACGGCCTTTCGACGAGGGCCATCCGTTCTACGTCGTGACCGAGTTCGACGCGGGCGACGCGAAAGCGGAGGCTGAGGCCCTCGCATTCTTCGAGTTCTGCCTCGGGGAAGGGTGGGTGACGGATGGCGTGATCGCGTCCAGCGAGGCGCAGGCGGCGTCGCTGTGGCGTCTGCGCGAAGGCATCACCGAGAGTCTCGCCCCGCACAAGCCGTACAAGAACGACGTGTCGGTGCGCATTTCCGCCGTACCCGCCTTCATGGAAGACATGCAGGCCTTGCTTGCCGCGGAATATCCGGACTTCGACGTGGTGTGGTTCGGGCATATCGGCGACGGCAACCTGCACATCAATGTGCTCAAGCCCGACGGGCTCGACAACCGCACGTTCGTCGAGCAGTGCGAGCACGTCACTTCGCTGCTCGTGGAGACGCTGGCGCGTCACGGCGGCAGCATCTCCGCCGAGCACGGCATCGGCATCGTCAAGAAACCCTGGCTGGGCAGCGTGCGCAGCGAGGCCGAGATCGCACTCATGCGCGGTATCAAGGCCGCGTGGGACCCCAACGGCATCATGAATCCCGGCAAGCTGTTGTAGCCGGCTGCTCTGTGGGAGCCGCTTCAGCGGCGATCCCGCGTCAGCGGGCAACCGGCCGCTAGCACCCATCGCCGCTGAAGCGGCTCCCACACGGGCTGGCGCCGTAAGGCTACGCTCGTTAGCCTTGTGCTTTCCGCACCCCCAGGAATCGCCCCATGGCCCAGGAATCTTCCGACCTCTACCCGCCGATCGAGCCCTATAACAGCGGCATGCTGAAGGTCTCGCCGCTGCATACCCTCTACTTCGAGGAAAGCGGCAATCCGAAGGGCAAACCGGTGGTCTTCCTCCACGGTGGCCCCGGTGCGGGCACCAACCCGCGCTGCCGCCGTTTCTTCGATCCGGCCAGATACCGCATCGTGCTGTTCGACCAGCGCGGTTGCGGCAAGTCCACGCCGCACGCGGAACTCACCGACAACACCACCTGGGATCTCGTCGCCGACATCGAGCGCCTGCGCGAGCACCTGGGCATCGAGCGCTGGCAGGTGTTCGGCGGATCGTGGGGATCCACGTTGGCTTTGTCCTATGCCGAAACCCATCCGGAGCGCGTGACCGAACTGGTGCTGCGCGGCATCTTCATGCTTCGCCGCTCCGAACTGGAATGGTTCTACCAAGCGGGTTGCGACGCTCTCTATCCGGATGCGTGGGAGCACTATCTCGCCGCCATCCCGCCTGCGGAGCATGGCGACCTGATCAGCGCCTACCATCGCAGGCTCACCAGCACCGACCCGGCCGTGCGTGTTGCCGCCGCGCGCGCATGGTCCGTGTGGGAAGCCGCCACCAGTCACCTCTACCAGGACGAAGGCCACATGGCTTCGAGCGGCGAAGATGAATTCGCGCTCGCCTTCGCGCGTATCGAATGCCATTACTTCGTCAACGCGGGTTTCTTCGAGGTCGACGGCCAGCTGCTGCGGGACGTGGACAAGATCCGGCATATTCCGACCGTGATCGTGCAGGGCCGCTACGACGTGGTGTGCCCGGCGCGCAGCGCGTGGGACCTGCATCGCGCGTTCCCCGAAGCCGACTTGCGCATCGTGCAAGACGCGGGACACTCGGCCTTCGAACCGGGCATCACGCGCGAACTGGTGAAGGCCACGAACGGTTTCGCAAGCTGAAGCAAAAGCATCGCCGACAAAGTCGGCTCCCACCGAGCCAGGAAATCCCTGCTTGGTGGGAGCGGACCCTGTCCGCGATCGGGGTGCCCGAAGGGCACCCCGGTCACATCAGAACAAACCCAATGGCAGCGCCACCATGTCCACCACGAAGCCGTCGTGGTCCGACGAACCGACTGCCTTCTGCACGCCCGTCGCGGACGCCGAATCGTCCAGCGTCTGCACGGGTGCGTCGAGGTTGCCACGGCCATACTGCATCTTGAGGAACAGGCCACGCGCGACGGTGTTCAGCAGCGCATGGTCGAGCACCTGGTGCGTCGGCACCTGGCGCGGAGCCTGGCCCTGGATGTTGCCGAAGTTCTCGGTGAACAGGAACGAATAGCGATCCTGCGGCGGCACCGAATCCACGGCATTCCACAGCGTG
The DNA here is from genome assembly GCF_056755355.1 of Luteibacter sp. HAY1-4A. NCBI lineage: Bacteria > Pseudomonadati > Pseudomonadota > Gammaproteobacteria > Lysobacterales > Rhodanobacteraceae > Luteibacter > Luteibacter sp. HAY1-4A. The sequence goes on along the minus strand of NZ_JBNDHZ010000003.1, from coordinate 63,985 downwards.
GGCTTCACCAGGTTCGTACCCAGCTTCAGAAGGTTCTGGCTGTCGTCGTACTTGCCCGAGATGAGGCCCACCACATCCGTGAAGCCGTCGCTGAACTGGTACGAGTTGAAATCACCGACGACCAGCAGCGGCGCAAGCAGGTTCTTCCGGTCCGTCTGGATGGCCTGCACCTGCGTGGCGAGCGACTTCGCCTGGAGGAAGCGCTTCTCGCGGTCGCGATCGGCGGTCGGGCCGGTCTTGTCCACGTTCTGGCGTGCCTTCGGATGCACCGAGATCACATTGACCCGCATCCGGCCCAGGATCGACGGTACATCGGCGGTGAGCAGCAGCGGCGGGTGGTCGTGCACGAACGCGGTCTGGCCGCCGTCCTGCCAGGTTTCGTCGGCACCGAGCTGGCGCACGTCGAGCACGCGCACGCGGTCGGTGCGAACGAGGAAGCCCACGTTGATGCCGCTCGGATCATGACCCGGCTGCAGGATCGCCTCGTACTGCGCGGGATAATCGTCGCCCAGCTGCTTCGCAAGACCCTGGAGCACCTGCAGGCTCTTCACTTCCTCCACCGAGAGGATGTCCGGCAGTTTCAGCACACCGCCGATATAGGCGGAAAGACGCTGGGTCTTCAGTTTCACCTCGTCAGCGGTCGGCTCGGTGTCGCCGCCGCTGCAGGTGAAGGTCGTATTGAACTCCGTATCGCAGAAGCGCTCGGTGTTCAGCGCGCCCACGCGCACCGCATAGAACGGGCGCGAATCCACCGCACGCGGCAGGGTCGCGGCCTTCTTGATGTCGATGGTGGTCGGGATGAAGGTGTACGCGCCGAACGCATACGACATCACGCCTTCCGCGCGGAACGTGGTGCCGGCGTTGAAGGGCGTGTTCGGGGCGACCGCGCCGAAATCGGCAGTGTTCATCTTGAACACCTGCGGGTTGCCCGACCAGTTCGGCAGGTTCACGCCCTCCGGCACCGGAACCGTGTAACGGACGCCCGGCTCGCGCAGCGAGCGCTTGCCGTTGGCGGTGATGTACACCTCGGCAAACGGTTCGTTGCTGAAGCGCAGGTTGCCGGTGGTGATCATGCCGTTGTCGATCGAAACACGCATGCCCACGTAGCACTGGAAGTTCGTGTCGCCGCACGACAGCGCGTTCGGATCGGACGAAGGCGTCTTCTCGCCGAAGACCACGGCCTTCGGAAGACGCACGCCGCGCTTCGTGGTGGCGATCTGGGCGTTCTTCAGTTCCGGCAGGTTGAAGTAGTTGTCGACGGTGGCTTCCACGTCGACCAAGTCGCCGGCCTTCACCGTCGGCGCGGTGCTGGTGAACACGTAGATGCCGTTGGAGGTCAGGCGGTCGTCGTCGGCGCGATCGTCCGGCGTCTGCATCGTGAAGCCCGCGGGACCCACGGCGGTGACGATATTTCCGTGCGTCGACACACGCTTGCCGAGCAGCGGCGATACCTGCCCGCGGCCCGTGACCTGCCAGATTTCGGCGGCAATGGGAATTTCATTGAGGATGGCGCCGACCGCGCTGCCCTTGGCGATCGTGACATCGCCACCGGCGGCGTCGCTCAGGTTGACGCGGAACGCCTTGTCCGGACCGGCGGCCGTCGCCCCGTGCACGGTGACGTTGAGCGTCGTGCTCGTGCTGCCGGCGGGGATGGTGAGCGTCGTGTCGACAGCGTCGTAATCACCGGCCGCCACGGTCGCGGTGTCGTCGGCCGTCGTGGCGTGCACGGAGACGTCGGTCGAGGCGGCCTCGCTCAGTGTGACCGTGAACGGCATGGACTGGTCGTCGCCGTTGCGCACGCTGACCGTCGCATCGGCAATCGAAAGGCTGAGGCCCTGGATGGTGCAGGGCGAGGTGCTCGCGCGCGGCGCGGTGGGCGCCACTTTCACCCAGTCGGCCGAGTTGTCGCCGCTGTTTTGCGGCAGGCCGGCGCCGTTGACCTTGCGGCCGTAGCCCTGGTCCACGTTCGCACTGCCGAGGCTGGCGAGCGGCGTGCCTTGCTTGTACGCCGAACCGGCGCTCAGGCCGACCTGGTCGACGATCGTGCCCGAGGTGTTCAACAGCGCGAGGCCGCCGTCGTCGGTGATGCCGGTCGAATACTTCAGGTCCGGGGTCACTGCCCCGGAGTAGCCGGACGAGCCACCATTCGCCAACAGCAGGAAGCACCCCGGGGCTACCGACGTGCCGGCCGGGAAGGTGAAGCGCGTGCCGGTGGTGCCGCTGGCGTTGGAGGCGTTTAACTTATAGCCGGAAACGTCCAGCGCGGCCGTACCGGTGTTCTGTACTTCCACGAATTCATCGTTGCCGCCGCTGGGGCCGCGCACGCGGAATTGCGTGATGGAAAGATCCGCCGCTTGCAGCGGCAGGACGGTCAGAAGGCCTGCCAGCGCCGCCCATGAGGCGCGCCGTGAAGTCGTCGAACGCATTCGAATGTCCCCTCGAGTCGTTGGTTGCGTGCGACCCGAAAGCACCCCGCATCCCCTGCGCGGCGTTCCCCCTGTCGAGCCCACCCGCGGAGTGTGCCCCGAATTTATGACAGCGGGATGTGACGGACCCGTCGGGTTGGATAAACCCGGGTCGGGCTACAGGGGGCAGGCGCCCTGGGGGAGCCCTCAGCCGACCTTCTGCTTCGTGCCGAAGATCTTGTCGCCCGCGTCGCCCAGGCCCGGGAGGATGTAGCCCAGCTCGTTGAGGCACTCGTCGATCGAGGCCACGTAGATCTCGATGTCCGGATGGGCCGCTTCGATGCGCTTCAGGCCTTCCGGCGCGGCCACCAGGAACAGGCCCTTGATCTTCTTCGCCCCGGCCGCCTTGAGCATGTCCACCGTGGCCACGAGCGTGCCCGCCGTGGCGAGCATCGGATCGACGATGAGCGCGGTGCGCTCGGCCATGCCGCCGCTGAGCTTTTCGTAATACGCCACCGGCTCGAGGGTTTCCTCGTCGCGCTGGATGCCTACGACGCTGACCTTCGCCGACGGGATCAGCTCCAGCACGCCCGAGAGCATGCCCAGTCCGGCGCGGAGGATCGGCACGATGGTGACCTTCTTGCCCTTGATGTGAGTGACTTCCACCGGGCCGGCCCAGCCGTCGATGGTCTTGCACTCGGTTTCCATGTCCGCCGTGGCTTCGTAGGTGAGCAAGGCGGCGACCTCGGAAGCCAGTTCGCGGAATTCCTTCGTGCTGATCCCGGCGCGGCGCATGAGGCCAAGCTTGTGCTGTATGAGGGGATGACGGACTTCGACGATCTTCATGGCGCGGGCTTCGGCTGGCGGTGACCCATCCATTGTCGCACCCGCCGCCCCGTTGTAGGAGCCGCTACAGCGGCGAGAAAACCTGGCCACACCGGTAATGGGTGCGACTGTTAATCGGTGCGACTGTCGGCGCGACTGTAGGAGCCGCTATAGCGGCGAGGCAATCTTGTGTGGTGTCGCGCGGTGCCTCGCCGCTATAGCGGCTCCTACAGGGGGGGCGTTCCCTTCGGCGGTGTCGTCCGCCTACCTCAGTTCTTCAGGCAGGTGCTCATGAAGCTCTTCCGCTCGTCGCCTTTCAGGCCCTTGGCGGAAGCGTCGACGTTGCACGACTTCATCTTTTGCTGCGGCGACGACTTCGCCGGTTGTTCGCCCTTAAGGCAACTGCTCATGAAGGCTTTTCGTTCGTCGCCCACCTTGCCCGAGGCCTGCGAATTGCAGGTACTCATCCGCTGTTGCTGCGGGGTCAGGTCTTTCTTGGCGGGCATCTGCTGCGCGGCGACGGTGCCGGCGGCGAAGAGGGACAGGGAAACGACGGCAAGGACACGGAGCTGCGTACGCATGGCGAACCCCAAACGTGAGAGACCGGGCGAATCCGGCCCAGCGAGCTTACCGCGACTGTGTTGGATTTGTGTGGGAGCCGCTTCAGCGGCGATGGGTGCTGGCAGCAAGATTGCCCGCTCCCGTGGAATCGCCGGCGTAGCCGGCTCCCACATGTCTATCAGGCCGCCTTGGTGGACGCCCGACGCGGCCCTTCCTTCAGCGCGTGGCGGATCTCTTCCACAATCAGGTCCACTTCCGCGCTGGTCACGCGGAAATGCGGTGTGAAGCGGAGCGAATTGGCGCCGCCATGGATGACGCCGACGCCACGCTCGCGCATGTATTCCTCGGTGGAGCCTTCGCCGTAGCACTTGAATTCCGGCGCAAGCTCGCAGGAGAACAGCAGGCCGGTGCCCTGCACCTTGGTGATGAGCCCACCGAGTTCGTTCTTCAACGCCTCGAGTTTCCTGAGGAACTCCTGGCCCTTTTCGCGGATGTTCACGCGCACGTCGTCGGTGAGTTCGTGCAGCGTGGCCACGGCGACGTCGAGCGCGCGCGGGTTCGCGGTCATCGTGTTGCCGTAGATGCCCTTGCGGTACAGCCCGGCCACGCGTTCGGTCACCGCCAGCACCGACAACGGATACTGCCCCGCGTTGAGCGCCTTCGAGAAGGTTTCCATGTCCGGGGCTTCCATCGACTCGAAGCCCGGATAGTCGACGATCGACAGCACGCCATGCGCACGGAGGCCGGCCTGGATGGAGTCGACGAGCAGCAGCGTGCCGTGCTCGCGGGTAAGCTCGCGCGCGGCCGCATAGAATTCCGGCGTGAGGGCGCGGCCCGGATCGCCTTCACCCATCACGGGCTCGAGGAACATCGCCTCGATGAACCAGCCCTGGCGGTCGGCTTCGGCAAATGCGGCCTTCAGCTGGGCCACGTTGTACGGCTCCACCGTGATCAGGCTGTCCTCGTTGCGGAAGCTGGCGAGGTGCTGCTGGTAATTGCGGCGAGACGAATCGGAGTAGAGAGCCGGGCGCTCGGTACGGCCGTGGAACGCACCCTTTACGGCCAGGCGCTTGATGGTGCGGCCGGCATGCCGGGCACCCGGGTCGGTCATGAGACGCGCGTTCACGTCGGCGATGCGTCCGGCCAGCGTGACCGATTCCGAACCCGAATTCAGGCACAGGAAATGCGAGTAGGGGCTGCCGCCGCGGTTGCGGCCGAGTTCCTTGCGCAGTGCGTCCGAGAGGCGCAACTGCGAGACGTTCGCCGTCATGACGTTGGCCATGACCTGCGGCCGCGACATCGCTTCGAGCACGTGCTCCGGATTGTGGCCGAAGCCGAGCATGCCGTAGCCGCCATCATCGTGCAGCACGGCGCCCTTCAGCGTGACGATCCACGGACCGCGCGCGGCGGCGGGAACGTACGGATTCACACCGTCGTCGGGATAGAAATTCACCAGGCCCGACTGCACGCGGTGGATCTGTTCTGCCTCGTCGAGGCGAAGGAAGTCGGCCATGTCGTCGCGCAGGGCGCGATGGTAGGCGACGGCATCCTCGATCGCCTTGACCAGGGACGCATCCATGGAAGCGAAGCGGGTGATGGTGGCATCCGGCAAGCCACGCGTACGCGGCGAACCGCCGAAATCGCGCAACTCACGCAAAAGACCGACGACGTCCATAAACCCACTCCTCGCACTGGTGACGCGGCACTGGCTGGAAACGATCCCTTAAGAGGCCGCTAAGTATCTATATGTAAAGGGATTATCGACCCAGCATACCACGCGCATTTTGGCGGCGTAACCCCCAGGTGACGCTTGTCACATTCGCACAATGACGCAAGCGACTGCCGCCAATGGCTTGCGACGGCTTATGTTGCGCTGCAAGGAGGGGACCATGAACGACACTCGCATCGCACGCCTCGTCGACGCCCGTAAAAGCTACGGCGCCGTCACTGCCCTGGACGGCATCGACCTCGATGTCCACCGGGGAGAAATCCTCGCTCTGCTCGGTCCCAATGGCGCCGGCAAGAGCACCAGCATCGCGCTGCTGCTCGGGCTCCATCGGCCGGACGGCGGAGCCGCCACGCTGTTCGGCAAGGATCCCCAGGACATCGACGCCCGCCGGCGTATCGGTGTGATGCTGCAGGCGGCGAACCTGCCCGTCACGCTGAAGGTGGGTGAATTGCTCCGGTTGACCGCGAGCTACTACCCGGAACCGCGGCCGGCGGCGGAATGCGCCGAACTGGCCGGCATCGGCGACCTGCTCACGCGCCGCTACGGTGCGTTGTCCGGCGGCCAGCAGCGCCGGGTGCAGTTCGCCCTCGCCATGGCCGGTCGCCCGGACATCCTCCTCCTCGATGAGCCGACCGTGGGCATGGACATCGACGCCCGCCAATCCTTGTGGGCCGCCATTCGCCGGCTCGTCTCCGAAGGCTGTGCGGTCGTGCTCACCACGCACTATCTCGAGGAAGCCGAGGCCCTGGCGGACCGCGTCTGCGTCATCGCAAAGGGCCGCGTGGTGTCCGAGGGCAGCGTGGATGCGCTGCGCGCGCACGTCTCGTTGCGCCGCATCCGCTGCGTCACTTCCGTCGCTGCCGAGGCATTGCGGGCATGGCCTGAAGTGGCATCGGTCGACACGAAACTGGGGCGCACAGTGGTCGCCACCGCACAGGCGGAAGTCGTGGTGAGGCGGCTCCTCGACGCCGATCCCTTGCTGTCCGAACTGGAGGTACAGCGCGCCGGCCTCGCCGAAGCATTCCAGGAAATCACACGCGACACCGAGGACCTCCAGGAGGCCGCATGAGCACGATCGAAAGCACCGCCACGCCGGTCATGACGACCGGGCGTGTCATGGGCGCGTATATCGAAGAGGCGAGGGCGGAATGTCTCCGCTATCTGCGCAATCCTGGCTTCCTCTTGCCGACGCTGCTGTTTCCGTCCGTGTTCTATGTGATGTTCGGCATCTTCCTTGCCCACGCGAACAGCGCCGACGCACCGCGTTACCTCCTTGCGTCGTACGGCACCTTTGGCGTCATGGCACCGGGATTGTTCGGTTTCGGCGTGTCGCTGGCGCTGGAGCGCGACACCGGCCTGCTTACCCTCAAGCGTGCGCTGCCGATGCCGCCGGGTGCGTACCTGCTCGGCAAGATATGCATGGCCTTGCTCGTCGCGGCGATCGTATCGGTCATCCTGCTGTGTCTTGCGATCTTCGTTGCCGGCGTGCAACTGCCGATGTCGCGCATCATGGCGTTCTTCGTACTGGAAGTGCTCGGCGTGCTGCCGTTCGCCGCACTGGGATTGCTGGTGGGCACGCTGGTGAAGGGGCAGGGTGCGCCGGGCGTGGTCAACCTCATCTACCTGCCCATGGCATTCCTCTCGGGCCTATGGTTTCCGCTGTCCGTGATGCCGGCGTTCCTGCAGTCGATCGCACCGCTGTGGCCTGCCTACCACCTCAACCGGTTGGCACTCTCGGCGGTCGGCCTCGGGCAAGGCGGCGAAGTGGTGCATGCGGCCGTGCTGGTCGGTTTCACGGTGGTGTTCGTGGCCATCGCAACGCGTCGCCTGCGCCGCCACGGTTGAAGTAGCATGACCGCACGCCTCTCCACGGATACACGTATGCCGCCCTCGTGGTTCAAGCCGACCCAGGATTCTCTCTGGAACCGCTTCCGCGAGCGGCCGAGGCTGCGCTTTGCCAGCCTGATTAATCTCGTGTGGGCGGTTTACGTATTCGGCGACGTCATCTTCTCCGAGCAGCTTGGCCCCTGGTGGGGCCTGGCCACGGCGATATCGTTCCCGATCTTCCTGCTGCTCTACGCCGCCGCGTACATCCGGCCCTTGCGGCATGTGCCCTGGTTCGCCGGCGGAGTAGCGTTGCTTTCCTATACCACGCTGGAATTCAATCACAGCGGCGGCGCCACCTATGTGATCTATGCCTGCGCCATGCTCGGCTTCGAAGGCGCGCCGAAAAAGTGCGTCGTGGGCATGATCACCGTCATCGGCGGTTTCGTCGGCGTTGCGTACGTCCTCGTGGGCTGGCCTATTCCCGTCATCGCGACGATCTCGTTCATCGCCTTGTCGGTGGGAGCGATCAACGTCGTCTACCGCTTCAATGCGCAGCGCGACGTGGAGCTGAAGCTCTCCCACGACGAGGTCCGGCGCCTCGCGGCTACGGCGGAACGCGAACGCATCGGCCGCGACCTGCACGACCTTCTGGGCCACACGCTCTCGCTGATCACGCTGAAGCTGGAACTGTCGCGCCGCCTGTTCGATCGTGACGCTGACGCGGCCCGTCGTGAGATCGAGGAAGCCGAGCAGGTCGCGCGTCATGCGTTGGCCGAGGTGCGCTCCGCCGTCACCGGCATTCGCGCCTCCGGCGTGGTGGCCGAACTGGCCGCCGCGCGCCTCCTGTTGAACACGTCGACGATCGACTTCGTCTACCGCGCGGATGTACCGGAGCTGCCGCCGCGGCTGGACAACGAGCTTGCGCTCGTCCTGCGCGAGGCCGTGACGAACATCCACCGCCACGCGGGCGCCACCTTCGCCGAGGCCACCGTGAGCATGGACAGCCGCGCCTGCACGATGACCATCGTGGACAACGGCCGCGGTCTCGCGGGCGGGGAAGGGAACGGCATCTGCGGCATGCGCGAGCGCGTGCGCGCCCTCGGCGGCACGCTGGCCTTCGAATCCGCGGCGCAAAAGGGAACGGTGGTGCGCATCGTGGTGCCGCTGGCGCCGACCGACCGGCTCACCTCGGCGAGCACGCGGCCGGACGAAGGGCTGCCGCTCGACCGCGACAGGCTGGCCTCGTGATGCGCATCCCGCCGCCGCATCGGGATTCGCTCCTCGGCGCACTCCGTTCGCCGGTTTACCTGCGTTGGCAGGCGGGCCTGCAGGTGTTCTGGCTGATAGCGCTGATCCAGGCGCCGCTTGCCGTGAAGGGTTTCCACTGGGACTGGATGGCGCCGACCCTCGCGTCCATTCCCGTGTACCTCGTCTGCTATACCGCGGTGTACACGGCCCCCATGGCGCGCCTGCCGTTCCACGCCGGGGCCATCTCCGCCCTGGGTTTCGTGTTGTGGCCCGTGAATCCGCTAGCGTTGGGTTACGTGGTGATCGGCGTAACCCTGTTGGCGTACTCGAACCGCCCGCGTGTCTGGCTGGGTGGCGTGGTCGTCGCCACGCTCGTCACATTCGCCTGGCGGTACGCCTTCGACGTGCCGCCGGTCCACGTAGCGGTCGTGTTCGGTGCAGGACTGGCGGCGGGTTTCAGCAACTACCTTTATGTGCGCAGCGCACGCCGCGACGCCGAGTTGCGTCTGTCCCAGACGGAAGTACGCCGCCTGGCCACGCTGGCAGAGCGCGAGCGTATTGGCCGCGACCTGCACGATCTGCTCGGTCATACCCTTTCCCTCATCACGCTGAAGTCGGAACTGGCGAAGCGGCTTGCCATCGCCGATCCATCGCGGGCGCGACAGGAGATGGAAGAAGTAGAGCGCGTCGCCCGGCATACGTTGGCGGAAGTGCGCAGCGCCGTCACGGGCCTTCGCGCCGGCGATCTTTCGAGCGAACTGGTGTCGGCCCGGTTGATGCTGGAGTCCTCCGGCATCGACTTCACCATCGAACTGCCCGCGGAGCTGAACCTCCCGGAGCCGACCGAGGCGACGTTGTGCCTCGTGCTCCGCGAGGCCGTCACCAATATCCACCGCCATTCGCGCGCCACCGAGGCGCGCGTCGTCATCGCCCGGAACGGGCAGGAGCTTTCGATGCGTATCACGGACAACGGCTGCGGCGGACTCGCGGCGCACGGCAACGGCGTTTCCGGCATGCGCGAGCGCGTGCACCAGATCGGCGGACGCCTTGCCATCGACTCGCCCGCGCGGCACGGCACGGTCCTGGACATCGACGTGCCCGTCGCGGCAGCCCGCATGGAGCGTCTCGCATGATCCGCGTGCTGCTTGCCGAAGACCAGGCCATGGTGCGCGGCGCCTTGTCGGCGCTGCTCAATCTCGAGTCCGACATCGAGGTGCTGGGCTCCGCCGCCGACGGTGAAAGCGCGTGGCGTGAGCTTCAGCGCCTGAAGCCCGACGTGCTGGTGACCGACATCGAGATGCCCGGCCTCACGGGCCTGGAAATCGCGCAGCGGGTGCGTCGGCATGAGTTGCCGGTGAAGGTCATCATCGTCACCACCTTCGCCCGTCCGGGCTTCTTGCGCCGTGCCCTCGACGCGGGTGTCGGCGGCTACCTGCTGAAGGACGCTCCCGCGGAAAATCTGGCCGAAGCGCTGCGCACCGTGCATCGCGGCGGCCGCGCCATCGATCCGCAGCTGGCACTCGAGGCGTGGTCGGATGCGGACCCCCTCAACGATCGCGAGCGCCAGGTGCTGCGCCTGGCGGGCGAGGGGCACTCGGCCAGCGATATCGGCACCCAGCTGAACCTGTCGCACGGCACGGTCCGGAATTACTTATCCGAAGCCATCGGCAAGCTTGGCGCGGCCAACCGCATCGAAGCCTATCGCCTGGCCCGGCAGAAAGGCTGGCTCTAGGGATGCCCTGAACACGCATCCCTAGGCGATAATTCCCGCCTCGCTCCATCCCCGGCCGTACCCGTGAAGAAATCCGATTTCGACTTCGACCTTCCCTCCGAACTCATCGCGCAGGCGCCGTTGGCCCGCCGTTCGGGCAGCCGACTGCTCGTCGTGGACGTGGCCGCGCACAGCAAGAAGGACCGCAAGTTCCACGAATTGCCGGACATGCTCCTTCCGGGCGACCTGCTGGTGTTCAACGACACCCGCGTCCTGCCCGCGCGCCTGTACGGACGCAAGGAGTCGGGCGGGGCTGTCGAGATCCTGATTGAACGGGTCACCGGCGCCCACGAGGCACGCGCGCAGCTAGGCGTCAGCAAGAAGCCCAAGGAGGGTGGCCGCATCGAACTCGCCGACGGCAGCATGGTCACCGTGCTTGGGCGCGAGGGCGAGTTCTTCGTGCTGCGTTTCGACACGGAGGAACCCTTGGAACGGCTGCTGTCACGCCTGGGCGAGATGCCCTTGCCGCCGTACATCGAACGTAGCGCCGACACGACGGACACCGAGCGTTACCAGACGGTCTTCGCACGCGAACCGGGCGCGGTCGCCGCGCCCACCGCGGGGCTGCATTTCGATGAGGAACTCCTCGACCGCCTGCGCGAACGCGGCGTCGAGATGGGCTATGTCACCTTGCACGTGGGCGCAGGCACCTTCCAGCCGATGCGCGCCGACGACGTGCGCGACCATGTGATGCATCGCGAATGGCTCAACGTGGGAGCCGGCCTCGTCGAAAAGATCCGCAGCACGCGCGCGGCCGGAGGCAGGGTCATCGCCGTGGGCACCACCGTGGTCCGTGCCTTGGAGAGCGCCACCGTCGAGGGCGTCCTGCGTCCCTTCGCCGGAGAAACGCAAATCTTCATCTTCCCCGGCTACAAGATCACCAGCATCGACGCCCTGATCACCAACTTCCACCTGCCGCAGTCGACGCTGCTGATGCTGGTGTCGGCGCTGGCGGGCAAGGAAGCGATCCTGGATGCGTACCGCTACGCGGTGTTGCAGCGATACCGTTTCTTCTCGTACGGTGACGCGATGCTTATTGTTCCCGCCAAACGGTAGTCGGATCCGGCTGACGCTTACAGACGCCCGGCGGCGATAGATCGGCTCCGCAATCTTCGTTGGAATAGCTCCCTTCGATAGGGAGCGTCTAGCCAATGAGGGTCACAGGGGGCGGTGCGACCCATTTGGCGGGCGGGCAGATCGCAAGCACGGCCGACCCGTCAAGGAACCAGCTGAGCACGGGCGACCTGACGTGGGAAGACCTGCACAACGAATCCAAGTACGACGTGCAACAGATGAGCGTCAGCGGCGGCAGCACGTTGTCCAGCAACATCGCCGGGGCCATCGGCGCGGCGACTTCGGCGGCGACGCCGAAGCACGGCAACAAGGACAGCGAGACGAAGGCGGGCATCGCGGAAGGCACCATCCTCGTCCGCAACGATCCGGACAAGGATCTGAGCGGCCTGGATCGAAAGCCCACGCTCGAAAGCGCACCGCTGAAGAACGCCTATGACGCCAAGAAGGTCGCCGAGCAGCAGGAACTTGTTGCAGTGGCCGGCTACGTGGGCATGCGAGGGGCGGGCGACATCGCCACGTACATGCAGGACCGCGCGACGACGGACGCCGAGCAAGCCGCATGGGCCGAAGGTGGTCAAAACCGGGTGATCCTGCACGGCATGGTCGGTGCCGCGACGGCCGCGCTGGGCGAGGGAAACATTGCGCAGGGTGCGGCCGGCGCAGCCGCAGGGCAAGCGGCCAGCCAGGCGATGCAGGACTTCCTGGTCGCCAAGGGCGTGGATCCGCAATCGAAGACCTTCGATGCGCTGATGGAACTGGGCTCGGCCGCGGTGGGCGGGCTGGCCGGCGGTGGCGAGGGTGCGCGTATTGCGGTGCAGGGCGATCGGTTCAATCGCCAGTTGCACGTGCCGGTGATCAAGGCCATTGCGGACGATCTTGCGCAGAAATACGTGGCTGACCACGGCGTCTCTATCGACGAGGCGAGAGGTGTGTTGTTACGGGCGGCTATGTCGGAGGTGGACGGTTTTGCCTCTCGTTACCTTCAGGACATGGATTCGGCAGAGGCTCGAGCGAGCGCCAAGGATTTCCTTATCAGGAACGACGCGGTCACCCCGTCAGGTTGGAAGCTGGGCTTGAATGCTTCAGCTGACGAGATTGCCAATGCCCGCATGGGTGCGGCAGCGCTGATCAACGATCCCACGGCCTATTCGTATGTTCTTCAAGCGATGAACCCGTCCGGAGATCAGGCAAAGGGCAAGGCACTGCATGACTACTTCCAGTCGGTGAGCTTTGATGAGCGTTTTCGCGATTGGTCGAACGCGGATGCGAAGAGCTTCTTGTACTTCAATGGAGAGGTGGCGGCGTCTGGCGCGAGCGCTGGATTGTCCGCTGGAGCGCCAGCGCTGGCCGCGGCAAATGCCGCGCGAGGTTCTGGAACCGTTGGAACCATGATGGGCTATGCGCTCACAAGCAGGCCCGGCGCTGGGGTCACCGCCGCCACGGTAAACGTGGCCTCGCAGCTGATCAACGGCGACGATTTCCGCCCTGCAAACGTGCTGGTTGCTCTTGGGACCGGTGTCGCCGGTGTGGGCGGCGGAGGAGTTTGGAACGCTGCTCTTGGAGCCGCTGGCGGATTGGTGCAGACCGAATTCAACAATCTCGTATATGACGAGGATAAGAACGTCTTCGTTGAAGGCGCATTGTCTGCAGCTGGTGCTGCTGCAGGTTACCGGTCTGGGGCACTGGCAACTGCCGCATCGGGCGGTGCAAATGCTGGGACGTTAAAGCCCTACATCTTTGGCAATGCGGCCGGGCCTGCAACGGCAGAACTCGTTCAGTCCATGGCTAGTGCACTCGACATGAACCAGGCGGATGGGGCCAAAACCGATGGTCAATAGATTGGGGAGGATGGCCGTCTTCGGTGCCACATACTTTATCTCCACTTTCGTAACGGCACTCGTTCTTGTATTTGTCAAATGTATGTTGACAGGCATCAACTTCGACTTTGGGGTAATTTGGCCAATTCTCTTGAGGGGTAGTGCGTTGATGGGGGTGGTTGCGGCTCTCTTGGCTAGCGTTCAAGCGCCCGTGAAGAGGTAGGCATCGTTGATGCCGTGTTCCCTCGTAGGCGATAACACGCGGCAACGGACTCTGAGCAATCCGCTTGGGCCGGGGGTGGTGAAAAGTGCGTGATCCATGCATGGCATGGTCGGTGCCCCGACACTGCACAACGGCGGCAAGGGCGGTATCGGCGTGGCGGTAGCGGCGAACATAATCTACTAGAGCGGTCGTTGGGTCGTATCGCAGACGCACGCTTCGACATCGTTGGCCTGCTCGAGTTTCGACTTGGTGACGGGACGGGACAGATGTCGGACCGTTCCCATTGGCTCAATCTCGGCTGGAACGTCGCGTTCTGACGTCGGCTCACAGCGCTAGACCATCGCCGTGCCGGGCACACCGTGCGAGAGTTCGCGCGACACATCCGCAGCAGCCGCGACCAGCGCGCGCGCTGTTCCCTTCATGTCGAGCTTCGCCCCACGCCGTTCGATGAACGGCACGGTCAGTGCGCACACTGCATGGTTCCCTTCGATGATCGGTGCCGACAGATCGGTCACGCCATCGACGACTTCGCTGGGAATCGTGGCAAGTCCGGCGTCGCGTATGTCCTTGACGGTAGCTTCGACGTGCGCACGCTTCAGCGTCGGCTCGTGCTCCAGCATCGTGCGGAACCAGCGTTCGCGTGTTTCGTCGGTTTGCCAGGCCAGGAGCACGTAGCCCGAGGCGGAATGCGAGATCGGTCGGCGATGGCCCACGCGCACCACCAGGCCTGTTTCGCCCGGCGGGTCGACGCGCGCGATCACGACGATCTGCTCCTGTGACGGGACCACGAGGTGGCAGGACTGGTCGATCTCGTCGGCCAGTCTGTGCATCACGGGCATTGCCGTTTCCACGAGATTGCGCACCGGCGGTTGTTCCATGCCAAGACGGAACAGGCGGGGCGTGATCGAATAGGCGCCGTCGCCGTCAGCGCGCGCGATGTAGTCGCGTTCCTCCAGCACTTGGAGCATCCGGAATATTTCGCCACGCGAACGGCCCACGCCGTCGGAGATCTCGGCGATCGACAAGGGATGGGTGGCCTTGGCGAGCAGTTCGAGGATATCCAGGCCCTTGTCGAGGGCGGGGGCGCGATACTTCGGGGTCTCTGGAGGCATGGCATTCCGTGGCGTTTGGCGTGGTGTCGCGGGAGTCTAGCCTGCGCCCGGACACCCGTATGTTGCAGCGCAGCTTGTTATGCTGGTGAATATTGAGTTCATATTTGTACACGACGGGGCGAGCCGTGTCACGGTGGAGGAGGGCGAGCATGCAGCAACACACGCCGGTCGCGGCGACCGCCACGCGCTCGCTTGCGCGCACGCCCATGATTCCCCTGGTGCTGATCGTAAGCCTCTTTTTCCTCTGGGGCGTGGCGAACAACCTCAACGATGTGCTGGTTGCGCAGTTCAAGAAGGCCTTCACCCTGTCCGACCTCCAGGCAGGGTTGGTGCAAAGCGCTTTCTACCTCGGTTATTTCCTTCTCGCGATTCCCGCGGGCATCTTCATGCGCCGCTTCGGCTACAAGGCCGCCGTGGTGTTCGGCCTGTCGCTCTATGGCGCCGGTGCGTTGCTCTTCTGGCCGGCCGCGGCCACTGCGACGTACGAAACGTTTCTCGTGGGCCTGTTCGTGATCGCCGCCGGCCTGGCGTTCCTCGAAACGTCCGCCAATCCGTGGGTGACCTTGCTGGGGCCACGCGATTCGGCGGCCTCGCGATTGAACCTCGCGCAGGCCTTCAACCCGCTCGGCTCCATCACGGGCGTGCTGATCGGCCAGCACTTCATCTTCACCGGCGTGGAGCGCACGCCGGCCGAACTCGCGGCGATGGATGCGGTGGCCCGCTCCGCCTACATGAAGAGCGAAGCCGCCGCCGTGCAGATGCCGTATCTCGTGATCGGCCTGGGCGTGATCGCATGGGCCGTCATCATCCTGCTGACCCGCTTCCCCCGCACGGCGGCCGAGAACGATGGCAGCGACGCGGCCGAGCGGGGCGTGCTCGGCCGCCTGCTTCGCGACGGCCGGTTCATGTCGGCCGTGCTGGCGCAGTTCTTCTACGTCGGCGCCCAGGTGGCCATCTTCAGCTACATGATCCGCTATGCGCAGGCGACGATGCCCGGAACGGCCGACAAGGTCGCCGCCAACTTCATCACCGCGGGCCTGTTGTGTTTCATGGCGGGCCGCTTCGCGGGTGCCGCGATCATGAAATACCTGCGTCCCGCGCGCGTGTTGGGTACCTTCGCGCTGGTGAATGTCGTGCTGGCCAGCGTGGCGGCGTTCCTGCCGGGAAGCGTCGGCATCTACGCGCTGGTGGCCTCGAGCTTCTTCATGTCGATCATGTACCCGACCATCTTCGCCCTCGGCGTGGAGGGCAGGAGCGATGCCGAGCGCAAGCTGGGCGCCTCGCTGCTGGTGATGTCGATCGTGGGTGGGGCCGTACTCACTGCCGCGATGGGCGCAACGTCGGACCGTTTCGGTATCGCGCATGCGATGCTGGTGCCCATGCTGTGCTTCGTGGCGATCTTTCTGTTCGCCTGGCGTCGGGCCAAGGGTAGGGAAGCCATCGCATGAGCTGGCAATGCCTTGCACTGGACCTGCGCGACGACCCGGCCGTTATCGCGGAATATGAGCGCTGGCACCGGAGCGAATTCGTCTGGCCGGAAGTGGTCCGCTCGATCCGCGAAGCGGGCATCCTCGACATGCAGATCTTCCGTACCGGCA
This sequence comes from Luteibacter sp. HAY1-4A, assembly GCF_056755355.1. Classification (NCBI taxonomy): domain Bacteria; kingdom Pseudomonadati; phylum Pseudomonadota; class Gammaproteobacteria; order Lysobacterales; family Rhodanobacteraceae; genus Luteibacter; species Luteibacter sp. HAY1-4A. Next base: position 47,795 of record NZ_JBNDHZ010000003.1, on the reverse strand, counting down.
ATCGCCTGGTGATGCTGATGCGCGTGGCGCCGGGATTCGACGCCGAGGCCAAGGCGAAAGCCGATGCGGCGAACGAGCGGGTGCAGGCGTGGGAAGCCCTGATGTCCACGTTCCAGCAGCCCCTGCCGTGGGCGGAAGCCGGGCAGAAGTGGGTGCCGATGCGGCGAATCTTCGATCTGGCCAACTGCCCCCCGTAAGCGCCGCCGTCAACTGTAGGAGCCGCCATGGCGGCGAGGAAACTCGCGTCAGCTCCAACAGAAGCGTGGGGAGCGCGCCGGAGCGCGGAGGGATAACGGCCAGGCCGTTCGCGCGCCAGCGCGCTCCCCACAGCAAACGGTCATCCATTCCATAGGATGTCTGGTGACACGCGGGTGGCATCCAGCGTGCCGGTAAGGGCCATCGATACGCTCAGTTCCTTGCGTATGAGTTCGATGGCCTGGGTAACTCCTGCTTCGCCGCCGGCGCCGAGGCCGTACAGGAAGGCCTTGCCGATGAGGCCGGCGCGAGCGCCGAGGGCGAGGGCCTTGAGCACGTCCTGGCCGCTGGTGATGCCGCTGTCGAACAGCACCTCGGTGCCGCCGGCCACCGCGTCGACGATGGAGGGCAGTACGTCGATGCTCGCCGGTGCGCCATCGAGCTGGCGGCCGCCGTGGTTCGAGACGACGATGGCGTCCACGCCGTGCGCGACAGCAAGCTTCGCGTCCTCGGCATCGAGGATGCCCTTGATGATGAGCTTGCCGGGCCACAGGTCGCGAATCCACGCGAGGTCGTCCCAGGTGATGGTCGGATCGAACTGGGCGGCAATCCATTGCGCGAGCGTGGTCAGGCTGTCAGCGCCCTTGATGTGGCCGTCGAGGTTGCCGAACGACCGGCTTGGCGCGCGCAGCACGTTCCACGCCCAGCGTGGCTTGCTGGCGATGTCGAACAGGTTGTGCAGCGTGATCTTCGGCGGCACCGACAAACCGTTCTTGATTTCGCGGTGCCGCTGGCCTTGTACCGTGAGGTCGGCGGTGACCATCAGGGCCGAACACTCGGCCGCACGCGCGCGCTGAATCAACTCGCGGCTGAAGCCACGATCGCGCATCACGTATACCTGGAACCAGAACGGAACCTGCGTCGCCGCGCGTACCTGCTCGATCGAACAGATCGACACGGTACTGAGGCAGAAAGGAATGCCGGCCTTCGCGGCGGCGCGGGCGCCGTGGATCTCGCCGCTGCCATGTTGGAGTCCGGCCATGCCTGTAGGCGCGATGGCCAGGGGCATGCTGACGGGCTGGCCAACGATGGTGGTGGCGAGGGAACGGTGGTCGACGTCGCGCATCACCCGCTGGCGGAAACGCAGGCGTTCGAACGCACGCCGGTTCTCGCGCAAGGTGACTTCGTCGTATGAGCCGCGGTCGGCGTACTCGAAGAACGCGCGCGGCACACGCCGGCGCGCGAGTTCGCGCAGGTCGGCGATGTTCGTGACCGGCGCGGCCATCGCCGTCAGCCGCCGCTGGCCATGGCGATGCCCTGCCACACGATGCCATCCGGATACAGGTGGTCGCGCACCGACGCCGGATGCATCTGTGCGGAGAACCCTGGAGCAGTGGGGGCCATGTAGCGGCCCTTCACGATGCGCACGGGATCGACAAAGTGTTCGTGCAGGTGGTCCACGAACTCGATGGCGCGGTCTTCCTTTTTCCCGGTGATCGCCACGAAATCCGCCATGGCGAGGTGCTGCACCAGCTCGCACAGGCCTACGCCGCCCGCATGTGGAAAGACGCGTACCCCGAACTCCGCGGCGAGCAGCAGGATGGCGAGGTTTTCGTTCACGCCGCCCACTCGCGCGGCATCGATCTGCACGAGGTCCACCGCGCCGGCCTGGAACAGCTGCTTGAAGAGCACGCGGTTCTGGCCGTGCTCGCCGGTGGAAATGGGCGTGGGCGCCACGCCACGGCGGATGGCCGCGTGGCCCAGCACGTCGTCGGGACTTGTGGGTTCTTCCACCCAGGCAAGCCCCACGCTCTCCAACGGTTTCAACCACTCGATCGCGCTACCCACGTCCCAGCGCTGGTTGGCGTCGACGGCGATAGCGACATCGGGCCCGACCGTGGACCGGGCGAGGCGGCAGCGACGGATGTCGTCCTCCAGGCGCAGCCCGACCTTCAGCTTGATGGTGCGGAATCCGTCGTCCACGGCCTGCCGCGCCAGCCGCTGCATCTTCTCGTCCGAATAACCCAGCCAACCGGGCGAGGTCGTATAAGCGGGGTAGCCTTCGGCTTCCAGTTGCGCGATACGCGCACGCTTGTGAGGTTCTGCCGCACGCAGTATCTCCAGGGCGCGCTCGGGGGTGAGCGCGTCCGTGAGATAGCGGAAATCGACCTGGTCGACGATCTGCTCCGGGGTCATGTCCGCGATGAAGCGCCACAGCGGTTTGCCCACGCGTCGTGCCGCGAGGTCCCACGCGGCATTGATCACCGCGCCGATGGCCATGTGCATCACGCCTTTCTCGGGACCCAGCCAGCGCAGCTGCGAATCGCCGGTGAGTTCTCGGGCGAAGTCGCCAAGGCGTTCCACCACGTGCTCGACGCGCCGGCCGATCACCATCGGTTCGAGCGCGGCCAGCGCCGCGGTCTGCACGTCGTTGCCGCGGCCGATGGTGAACACAAGGCTATAGCCGGCCAGGCCGTCGGGACTGTCGGTACGCATGACCACATAGGCCGCGGAATAATCCGGGTCCGGGTTCATCGCGTCGGACCCGTCGTGGTCGATCGAGGTGGGAAAGCGGACGTCGAACGTGTCCAGCGCCGTGATCGTCACCATACGCGCCTGTCTCCGTGCGCCACCACGTCCTGGCGCTGTGTGCCCAACCCTTCGATGCCCAGCTCGATCACGTCGCCGGGCTTGAGGTACGTGGGCGGCTTCAGGCCCAGGCCGACACCGGCCGGGGTGCCGGTGCTGATGACATCGCCGGGCATGAGCGTCATGTAGCGGCTGATATAGCTCACCAGTTGCGCCACGCCGAACACCATCGTCCGCGTGTTGCCGCTTTGGTAGCGGTGGCCATTCACTTCGAGCCAGAGGGAGAGGTTCTGTGGATCGGCAACCTCGTCGCGCGTGACCAGCCACGGTCCGATCGGACCGAAGGTGTCGCAGCTCTTGCCCTTCACCCACTGCCCACCGTGCTCGAGCTGGAAGGCGCGCTCGGAGAGGTCGTTGATGACGGCGTAGCCGGCCACGTGGTTCATGGCTTCTTCGACGGAGACATCGCGGGCTACCTCGCCGACGATCACGCCAAGCTCCACTTCCCAGTCGGTCTTTACCGAATCGCGTGGAATCACCACGGTGTCGTTGGGGCCGCCGATCGCCGTGGTGGCCTTCATGAAAAGGACGGGCTGCTCGGGTACCGGCGCGCCGGTTTCGGCGGCGTGGTCGGCGTAGTTCATGCCGACGCAGAGCATCTTGCCGATGCCGGCCACGGGCGCGCCGTAACGCGGATTCCCTGGTACGAGCGGCAACGTCGCCGGGTCGATCGCGGCAAGGCGGCGCAAGCCGGCGTTGCCGATGGCGTCGCCGGCGAGGTCGTCGATGATCGCAGACAGGTCGCGCAGGCGGCCTTCGCTATCGACGAGGCCAGGCTTTTCCTGGCCGGGTGCACCGTAGCGGGCGAGTTTCATCGCAGTGCTTCCTCAGTTCGACCAGCCGCCGTCCACGACGTGGACAGTGCCGGTGGTAAACGACGATTCGTCGGAGGCCAGGTAGACCGCCAGTGCGGCGATCTCGCGGGGATCGCCCAGGCGGCCCATCGGCTGGCGTTCGGTAAAGCTGCGCCACACGGCGTCTTCGTCGCCGCCCATGGCCCGCACGCGGTCGGCAAGCGACGGTGTCTTCACCGTGCCTGGGCAGATGGCGTTGCAGCGCACACCGCGCGCCACGTAGTCGGCGGCGATGGAGCGGGTGAGGCCGATGACGGCGGCTTTCGTGGCGCCATAGGCGAAGCGGTTCGGCACGCCCTTGATGCTGGACGCCACCGAGGACATGTTCACGATGCTGCCCGTGCCCCGTTCGAGCATGCCAGGCAGCACGGCGCGGCAGGTATGGAACATGCTGTCCACGTTGATGGCGAACGAACGGCGCCAGCTCGCCTCGTCGGTGTCGAGGATGGTGCCGGCGTGCACATAGCCCGCGCAGTTGAAAAGGATGTCGACGATGCCGGCCTCGGCAACCAGCGTGGCGATCGCCGCCGGGTCGGTCACGTCGAGGAGGTGCGTGGTCACCGACGCATGTTCCGCACCGAGCGAGGCGAGGCTGGCGGCATCGATGTCGGTCGCGAGCACCGTCGCACCCTCGGCGGCGAAGGCGAGCGCCGTCGCGCGACCGATGCCCGCCGCGGCCGCGGTGACCAGGGCGCGCTTGCCTGCCAGTCGGCCGCTCATGCGCGGACGCCGTATCGGGTGGAAGCCAGGGCTGCGAGCAGGGTCGTCATCACGATGTCCTCGAAGCGGCGTGCGCCGGCACGTGGCCGGCCAGGGAATAAACGGTGAGTGCGTTACCGCCGAAAACGGCGGCCTCCGCGCGAGGTGCAAGGCGCTGGACCAGGGCACGCGCGCAGGCTTTCCACGCGTCGTAGGTCGCGTGCGTGGTGAGCACCGGCCAGTCGCTGCCCCAGATGAGGCGATTCGCCCCAAACGCATCGAACAGGTGCGCCACGTAGGGCTCGAGCGTTTCCGGCCTGGGCGTGGGGCCCGTCTGCGTGAGCAGGCCGGAGAGCTTGCAATACACATCGGGCATTTGCGCGAGACGTGCGATCGACGTGGCCCATTCGGCGAAGCTACCGCCGGCGATATCGGGTTTCGCGGCATGGTCGATCACGGTGTGAAGGCCCGGGTGCCGCGCCAGGCGATCGGCGAGCGAACGCAGGTGACGCCCGTCCACCAGCGCATCGAACACCAGCCCGCGCTCGCGTATGTGTTCGAAAGCGATGTCGAGCCCGGGCGAAGCCAGCCACTGCGTATCGGGTATGTCCTGCACCATCGGCCGAATGCCGCGCAGCAGGCCGCCGCCGTCTGCCACGAGCCAGTCGAGGCGCGAAGCGACATCGAGCGCTTCCATATCCACCCAGCCCACGACGCCAAGCACCCCGGGATCGTTACGGGCGATCTCGAAGAGGAAGCGTGTCTCTCGCTCGTCCGGCGCAGCCTGCACGAGAATGCAGCGGTCGCTTTCACCCGGCAGGTCGGACGGCAGGAAGGCACGGCGGAGCGCGTCGGGCGCGCCGCGGAGCCAGTCGTAACGGAGCCGGGAAGGGTCCCAATAGTGCCGGTGCGCATCGACGATCATGGCGTGGGCACCGTCGGATCGATCAGTCCTTCGTCGCGAAGCGCGTCCCATGTGGCCGGTGGTACGTGCGCGCGCCAGCGGTGCAACGCGGCGTCCACTTCGCTCGTCGAGCGCAGCCCGCAGACCACCGCGGAAACCGCGGGGTGGGCGAGGGGGAATTGCAGGGCGGCAGCACCGACCTCAGCGCCGGTGCGGCGGCATACGTCGTAGTAGCGCTGTGCGCGAGCACGGATTTCCGCCGATGCCGGTGCGTAGTCATACGTGGACCCCGGACCGTCCCCGGAGCCCAGCAGGCCGGAGTTGTAGGGACCTGCCACGAGCACCGACACACCAGTCGCCGCGGCACGCTCCATCACGGCCTTGCTCGCGTGCTGCTCGAAGAGGGTGTAGCGCCCGGCAAGCATGATGACGTCCAGCGGAAAGCGCGGCATCACTTCGAGGCAGACGGCTTCCTCGTTCACGCCGAGGCCGATGGCGCCGACGAGGCCTTCCTCGCGCATGCGTGCCATCTCGGGAAGCGCCTCGTCCAACGCTTGGGCCAGTACCTGCGGGTGGCGGTCGCCGTGTGTGAGCGCGCCGATGTCGTGCAGGAACAGGATGTCGACGTATTCGAGGCGCAGCCGTCGCAGGCTGGCTTCCAGGCTGCGTCGCACGCCGGCACGGCTGTAGTCGAAGCGTGCGGCGCGGCCGTCGACGGCGAATCCGTCGTCCTGTCCGCGATGGCCCGCGACGTCCTCGATAACCCGCCCGACCTTCGTCGAGATCGTGTAGCTCTTGCGTGGCACGTCGGAAAGCACCTTTCCGATACGCGATTCGCTCAGTCCAAAACCGTAGTAGGGCGCCGTGTCGAAGTGGCGAATCCCGCCTTCCCATGCGTGCCCAATGGCGCGCTCGGCTTCTGCCTCGTCAACCTCGTTGTAGAGGTTGCCCACCGGCGCGCCGCCGAACGCCAACGGCGACAAAGGCGCGTTGTGCGGTGTGGCTGCTGGGCCGGCTTTCGGCAACGACATCGAGGCTCCCCGGGGCGTGCCGCACTCGGTGCGCAGCACTGAACAGATATGGATATTACGTTTATAGGTGAACTTGTCCAGCGTCAAGATCACTCTTTTCCTCATGTTGCATCGCAACTTGAATCGTGCGAAACATATCTGAATACTCGGTTCGCCAGTGAACGCTTGCCGGAAACGGGCATGACGAGGTGGATAGGGCGGCGAGGGGTCGGCCATTCCTCCTTTCACGGGTGCCAAGCGCCAACGTTCCCGCGCCGTCGCCAACGGCACGGATTCATACACACCAAGCATGCGCCGCCCTGCCGGGGCCAGGCGCGTGCATCCGGGCAGAGGTTTGGGGAGACCATCCATGAAGATCAGCAAGACCTTGCTGTGTGCGAGCATCGTGTACGCGCTCGCCACGGTGGCACAGGCGCAGGACGCGGCACCCGCCCAGGCGGACAAACCGAAAACGGCGCAGGAGAGGGCCGCCGAGAAGCAGGTCCAGCAGCTTCAGGAGGTAACCGTCACCGGTTACCGGGGAAGCCTCGAGAAGGCCATCGACGTCAAGCGCAATGCGAATGCTGTCGTGGACGCCATCAGCGCCACCGACATCGGCAAGTTTCCCGATACCAATGCCGCGGAGTCGCTGTCGCACCTTCCCGGCATCACGGTGGATCGCCAGTTCGGCGAGGGCGAGAAGATCAGCGTCAACGGCACCGACGCCGCGCTGAACCGCGTGCTCCTCAACGGCCAGACCATCGCTTCCGGCGACTGGGGTGGCAATCCCACCGATACCAGTGGCCGCACCTTCAATTACTCCCTGCTGTCGCCCGAGATCATCGGACTCATGGAGGTCTACAAGTCGCCCGAGGCCCGCATCGACGAAGGCAGCATCGGCGGCACGGTGATCATCCACACGCGCAAGCCGCTGGACCTGCCGGCGAATACGTTGCGCGGTTCACTCGGGTACAACTACAACGACCGCTCGAAGGACGGCAATCCGCGTGGATCGGCACTGTGGAGTTGGAAGAATGCCGACAGCACGTTCGGCTTCCTGACCAGCGTCACGCACGACAAGGAAAACCTGTCCCGCGCGGGCATCGAGTTCTTCGGTTACACCACGGGCGCCAACATCACCGGCAACCCGACGGTCACCGGCGATCCCAACTACGCCAACGCGAAGATTCCCGTCGGTATCAACAGTGCGTATTTCCAGCAGGAACGCGAGCGCAACGGCATCCAGTCCGCGCTGCAGTGGCGCCCCGACGAGAAGAACGAATTCAACCTGACGGGCCTTTACGTCAAGGGCAAGTACAACAACTTCAGCGAGTCGCGCTACGTCTGCCCGGGCTGCGGCGACCTCAACAAGCTGACGGACATCAACGTCAACAACGGCTACATCACCTCGGGCACCGTCTCGTCCGCGACGGGCAACGGCCAACCCTACGCGGAGCTGGATGCGAACTACCGCAAGACCGAGGTCTCCACCAAGAGCATCAACCTTCGCCACGACTTCAACGGCGATGCCTGGGTGTTCACCAGCCAGGTGGGCTATACCTCCGCCAGCGGCGGCAAGGACCCGGAATACCTGATGAAGTACCTGCTGAAGAACGGTGGGTACAATTTCGGTTACGACGGCCGCAATACCAGCGTGAACTACCAGAACGGCTCGGCCGCCAACTGGGGCCTGCCGGGTTCGCCGGCGAACTCGCCGCCGGGCGACACCTCGCTGCCGGGCCAGAACCAGGCGGGCGGCATCTATTACGAAACCACGAAGGACCGCGAGCGCTATGCGCAGTTCGATGCCACCCGCGACCTTGAGTGGGGGCCCATCAACCAGATCCAGATGGGCGTGAAGTACACCAACCACTTCAACGGCACCAACTCGCGCGGCAACCGTATCAATACCACCGATCCGGTCTCGCTGCTCGACTTCGATCCGGGCAGCACGCCCGGCGGCCTGTTCGACGGCCTGCACGCCAGCGGCGACCTCACCGACTGGCCCACTGCCAGCAAGGGCGCGGTCGTGTCGTACCTCAACGGCCAGCCCCAGGGCCCATACACGATCAATTACCCGGCGATGTTCGGCGTGGCGGAAGTCACCAAGGACGCCTATCTCCAGGTGAACTATCAGGGCGGCCCGTGGCGCGGCAACGTCGGTGTGCGCTATGTCGATACGAAGGACACGTCCAGCTACTACGTGAACAGCGACGGCGGCACTTATAACCGCGTCTCGGGCACCACGCACTATTACAAGCCACTACCGTCCTTCAACCTCGCCTACGACATCGACGACGACAAGGTGGCGCGCCTGTCGGTGGCCAAGGTGATCGCCCGTCCGCGCTACGGCGACCTGGCTGGCGCCACCTCGCTCAGCGGCGCCAGCACGGGCAATTTCACCGCCAGCGCCGGCAATCCCAACCTGAAGCCCTACCAGTCGACGAACTTCGACGTTTCGGCCGAGTGGTACTTCGCCCCGGCCAGCCTGCTCTCGGTGGAAGGTTTCGTCCGCAAGATCGACAGCTACATCGTGACGACCACCACCGAGCGGACGATCACCGACCCGACCACCGGTCAGACCAATCTCTATTCGGTGACCTCGCCGGTCAACGCGTCCAACGCCAAGGTGTCCGGCCTGTCGCTGATCTACCAGCAGGATCTCGGCTACGGCTTCGGCATCCAGACCAACTATACGTACAGCAAGGCGACCACCCAGACGAACGCCGCCGGCGACAAGCTCAACCTGCCGTACCTGTCCAAGAACACGATCAACATCATTCCGTACTACGAGCATGGGCCGTGGTCGGCGCGCATCAACTACAGCCGCCGGTCGCCGTACTTCACCCAGGTGGGGCGCCTGAACTCGAACGTGTTCGCCGACGCCTACAAGGAACTGGACCTCAGCGCCTCGTACCAGATCAACGCGTGGGCCGGCATTACCCTGAGCGCGACGAACCTGCTGGACTCCACGTACTACCAGTACGCCGACATCAAGTACGCTCCCATCGGCGAGTACAAGAGCGGCCGTACGTACTCCGTCACGATGAACTTCAAGCTTTAAGCGCGAACCGGCGGCGTTCGACTCCCTCGGGAACGCCGCCGGTCTTTTTTGCCGAAAGGAGTGACACATGCTGCGACGACGATTGGCTTGCCTTGCGACGGCGGCTTTGCTGGTTGGCGGTGCGCATGCCGGCCAGGCAACCGCTCCCACCGCCGGCTCGTCGCCGCAAACGCAGGACATGGCCTGGCAGGCGGCTTCGGCCAAGTTCGCGCCGCAACGCAACGCGATCCTCGAGCATGTGCGCAAGGACGTGGCCGACGGTCCGTTCCGGCCCGACTGGGCTTCGCTGAAGGGGTACCGGTCGCCCGCGTGGTATGACGATGCGAAGTTCGGCATCTTCATCCACTGGGGCGTCTATTCGGTGCCCGCGTTCGGTAGCGAGTGGTACTCGCGCAACATGTACCAGCAGGGCACGAAGGAATTCGCCCATCACGTCGCCACCTATGGGCCGCAGTCTCGCTTCGGCTACAAGGACTTCGTGCCGATGTTCAAGGCGGAGCATTTCGATGCCGATGCCTGGGCCGCGCTGTTCCGAGAAGCGGGGGCGAAGTATGTCGTGCCGGTGGCCGAGCATCACGACGGCTTCGCCATGTACGACTCCCGGCTGTCGGATTGGACGGCGGTGAAGAAGGGCCCGAAGCGCGACGTCATCGGCTTGCTGGCCAAGGCCGTGCGAGGGCAGGGGATGCGTTTCGGCGTGTCGTCGCACCGTGCGGAGCACGACTGGTTCTTCGACGGCGGCCGGCACTTCGATTCCGACGTGAACGATCCGGCGAACGCGGAGCTGTACGGCCCTGCTGTGGACCACCTCAGCAAGCACGACGAAAACCTGGCCGACGACTGGACCTACGTGTCGCAGGCCTGGCTGGACGACTGGCTGGCGCGGACCGCCGAGCTGATCGACGACTATCACCCGGACCTGATCTATTTCGACTGGTGGATCGGCCACCCCACGCTCCGGAACACCTTGCCCACCTTGCTTTCGTATTACTACAACGACGGCGCAAAGCGCGACGGCGTGGTGGTGAACTACAAGCTGGGCGACTTTCCCGAAGGCGCGGGCACGCTGGATATCGAGCGCGGGCAACTCACCGGCATCCACGACACCCACTGGCAGACCGACACCTCCATCAGCAACGACTCCTGGGGCTACGTCGAGCACGATACGTACAAGTCACCCACGTTCATCATCCATCTCCTGGCCGACGTGGTGAGCAAGAACGGCAACCTCATGCTCAATATCGGCCCGCGCGCCGATGGAACAATTCCGCAGGGCGCGCAGGATACGTTGCGCAGCATCGGCCGCTGGCTCAAGGTCAACGGCGAGGCCATCTACGGCAGCAAGCCGTGGCGCGTGTATGGCGAAGGTCCGACCGAAGTGGTCGGGGGCACCTTCCAGGACACCAAGACCAAGCCGTATACCGCCCAGGATTTCCGCTTCACCACCGGCAACGGCAACCTTTATGCGATCGAACTCGGCTGGCCTGCGAAAGGGCTGGCTACGGTGCGCTCGATCCGGCCCGACGACAAGGTAACCCGCGTGCAACTGCTTGCCGACGGCAGCACCGTGCCATTCACCCAGGACGCCGACGGCCTGCACCTGCGACTTCCTCCCCATCCCGTCGGCAGCGATGCGTACGTGTTCCGCATTGGCCTGGCGACGGCGAATCCCACCAAGGCCACCCGATGAAACGACGGATACTCCCGCTGCTCGCCTGCCTCTTGTGGTTGCCGTTCGGTGCCTTCGCCAAGGCACCGGTCGCACTCTTCTACATGATGGAATCGCAGAAATCGATCGCCTCGTTCGAGGCGCACGTGGACAAGATCGACCTGCTGGTGCCCACCTGGTACGGCGTGGACGCGAATGGCCTGGTCTCCGGCGGCCCGGACGATTACGTGCTGAAGATCGCGAAGGAACACAAGCTGCCCGTCATGCCGATCATCTCGGCCGGCGGCGACCGCGAGAAGTTCCATGCGCTGCTGGGCAACGAGACGGCCAAGAAGGCGATGATCGACGCCATGGTTTCCGAAGCGAAGCAGCATGGCTTCAGCGGATTCCAGTTCGATTTCGAGAACATCGACTGGACCGACCGCGACAAGCTCACGCTGTTGACGAAGCAGACCTACGAGGCGCTGCACAAGCACGGCCTGCAGCTGTCGATGGCGGTGGTGCCGAATGCGCCGGGCCATGCCGGGCACGGCGCCTTCAGCAAGTGGATGTGGGAATACTGGCGGGGCGCGTACGACCTGAAGGAGCTGGCGAAGGTGCTGGATATCGTCTGCCTGATGACCTACGACCAGCACACCCGTTGGACCACGCCGGGCCCCGTCGCCGGCATGCCATGGGTGATGGAGCACCTGGAATACGCACTGAAGGTGGTACCGAAGGAGAAGCTGTCGCTCGGCATCGGCCTGTACGGTTACCACTGGTACGCCGGCAACCCGGTGGGAGCCGACGGCAAGGAGAACTCCAACATCTCCGCCAGCTACATCGACGCGGACGAATCCTTCCCGCTGGCGAAGCGCTTCAATGTGACGATGCAGTGGGACCCGGTGGAACACGAGTCGTGGTTCTATTTCTACCGCGACCAGATGCGCGAGTGGGTGTTCCTGCCCGATGCCCGCGCATTCCGCGACCGCTACGACGTGACGAAGCAGTACGGCCTGCAGGGCTTCTGCGCCTGGGTTCTGGGTGCCGAAGACCCGAAGATCTGGGACGAGCTGCCGAACGCGGTGCGCTGAGCAGCTAAGGCGAATCCATCGCCGCTGAAGCGGCTCCCACAACGAACTACTGACCTGTGTGGGAGCCGCTTCAGCGGCGATGCTCCACGTTGAACAGCTTGAACTCGCGGATGCGCGCCGTGCCCACCGACGAGAGGATGTTCAACCGCACTTTCCTTGCCGTCACCGCCGGAAAGCGATCGATCTTCATATGGCCGATGGCTTCGGCCTGTGCCACGGTCTTCCACCCCTGGCCGTCCCATACCTGCACGGCGTAGCCGCGCACGTTCTGCCCATCGTCGAGCCGCTCCATGCTCATCGCATGGTCGAAGGTCACGTCGCGGCCAAGATCGACTTCCAGCGTGGCATGGGCCGAACCAGCGGGAGCCGACCAGAACGTGGCCGGGTCGCCGTCCAGCGCCGCGGCGACGTTTTCGTCCGCGGTGGCGTGTTTCGCTGCGAGGTTCGCCTCCTCGCCATAACGCGCCTTCAGCGCCTTGCCGAATTCGGCCAGCCGCTTCACGTCGGCCTCCGGTAACAGGCCATGCCGGTCGGGCGCGATGCCCAGCATCAGCTGGCCGCCTTTGCCGACGCTGCTTTCCCAGTTGTCCATCAGTTCGTCCACGGTCTTCAGCGACGTAGCGAAGTCCGGCTTCGAACTGTAGAACCAGTGCAGCTTGTGCAGCGGCGTGTCCACCTCGAGCGGGCGCCAGCGAAGCTGCCCGTGGCGGTCGATGACGTTCCAGTTCTCGCCTTGCACCACGCCTTGCTCGTTGCCCACCCAGCGGATGTCGCCGTAGTCGAACAGGGCCACGTCGGCGAAGACCATGGTATTGGGCTGATAGGTACGCAGCGTCTCGACGTACTTCGCGAAGTCGTACACGTGCCCCGCGCTCCCGGCGCCGTCCAGCCACCACTCGGTGAGCGGGCCGTAGTTCTGCACCAACTCTTCCATCTCGGACAGGTAGTACTTGTCGTAGGCCGCGGAGTCCTTGTAGCGAGGATCGTGACGGTCCCACGGCGACAGATATACGCCGAACCCAAGGCCGTTCTTCTTCGCCGCCTCGGACGCCATGCGCACGAGGTCTCCCTTGCCACCCTTCCACGGACTGGCTTTCACCGAATAGTCGGTCTGTCCGGTTGGCCATAGCGCAAAGCCGTCGTGGTGCTTCGCCACCAGCACCATGTATCGCACACCCGCCGCTTTCACCGCGCGCGCCCATTGGTCAGGATCGACCTTGTCGGGATTGAACACCGACGGCGATGCGGTGCCGTCGCCCCATTCGCGGTCGAGGAACGTGTTCGTACCGAAGTGGACGATCACGCCGAATTCGAGGTCCTGCCACGCCACCTGCTGCGGCGAAGGCTTCACGTCGGCGAACGATTCGGCCTGGCCGGAAAACGGCAGCGCCGCGAGCAGCGCCGCAGCCAGGAGAGTTTTCACGCGACGGGAGGCAAGTTGGGACATCGGGAAGAATCCTGGGTAAGTAGGGGTCAAGGCGATGCCGGAACATCGGACCAGAGTCGTTGATCGACGCCGCGCAGGGCGGGTGCCGTACGCGTCTGCAGATCGAACACCACCACGGTGTTCTCGCCGCGCCGGAACCACGGTGCCGGTGCATACAGATCGTGTTGTGGTCCGATCGACCAGATGCGCCCAAGGTTCACGCCATTGAGCCACGCGGCGCCCTTGCCGAAGGCGCGAACGTCGAGGAAAGTGTCGGTCGGTACGTCGATGTGGACGGAGCCGCGGTGGAAGGCGGGCCCCTCGACGTTGGCGGTGGTCCAGCCGCGGAGCGATTCGGGCGATGTCATCGGCAGCGGGAACACCTGCCAACCATGAAGGATCGTGTCGCCGAGCAGCACCGGATCGACGATGCCCGCGCGGCCGTCCTCCATGCGTGGGCCGTAATTCACCCGTCCCGTGTTTTCCACCAGTATGTCCAGCGTGTGCTCGCCGGGTCCGATGTCGATCTGGGTGGACACCTGCTTGAGCCGCCGTTCGACCGTGCCGCTGGCTTTCCGATCGAGGTACACCGTGGCGTAGTCGCGCACGTCGCCCAGGTAGAGCGTGCCGCGAAACGGCCCATGCACGCGCGTGCGATAGAGAATGTATCCGTAGGCCTGCCCATACGCTTCCATGGGCTTGGGCTGGTCCGAGGCCTGCGGTGTGGGCAGGTTGTCCCAAAGCGACGTCGATTCCTTCAGCGTGAATGCGGGCAGCGTGCCGACGGGCGGCGACGCGGGAACCGCGGGCGGCGTGCGCCCGGTGGCTTTCGCGATCGTGTCGCGGAATAGCGCGTACTTCGCCGTGGGCCTGCCGGCCTCGTCGAGGGCAGCGTCGTAGTCGTAGCTGGTGGTCTGCGGCGCGTAGTGGTCGGAGGGATTGCCCTGGTAGTTCGCACCGTTCATGAAGCCGAAGCTCGTGCCGCCGTGAACGAGGTATACGTTCACGGAGTAACCCTGTTTCAGCATCCAGCCGATTTCATCGGCTTCGCGCTTCGCGTCGGTCTTCGCGTGCTTGCCACCCCACTGGTCGAACCAGCCCGCCCAATATTCGCCCGCCATGCGCGGCGTGCCCGGACGGAAACGGTCGAGCAGGTCGAAGCTCTTCTTCGCTTCGCCGGGAGCGAAATCGATGACCGCCGTAACGCCGGGAAGGGTGCCGTTGGCGAGCAGATCCGGTCCGTCGTATGTGAGTAGAACGTCGTCGGCCAGCCCGGAGCGTTGCAACTGCGAGCGGATGGTTTCCAGGTACGCCTTGTCGTTGTCGTACGAGCCGTACTCGTTCTCGAGTTCGGTGGCGACGATCGGGCCACCCCGGCTCGCCATCAGCGGGGCGAGTTCCTTACCGAGGCGTTGCAGGTAGCGATCGGAGGCCGCGAGGAAACGTGGATCGCGCGAACGCACGCGCATGCCGGGCACGGCAAACAGCCAGGCGGGATATCCGCCGGCATCCCATTCGCCGCAGATGTACGGCCCGGGACGCAGGATCACGTTCAGGCCTTCCGCTTGCGCCGCCTTCACGAAGGCGGCCACATCGTTGTTCCCGCCGAAGTCGAACGTTCCCGGTTCCGGCTCGATCAGGTTCCAGAACACGTAGGTGGTGATGGTGTTCAGGCCCATCGCCCGCGCCTTGCGCAGGCGATCCGTCCAGTACGCGCGCGGCACACGCTGGAAATGCATGTCGCCCGAAATGATCTGGTACGGCTTTCCTTCGCGGATGAAATGCGCGCCCGACACTGTCACCGGGGGATTGGCAAACACCGCAGGAGACGCTCCGAGCGTACCGATGGCGAAGGCAACGAGGGCGAGAGTGGAGCGAGGCATTCGTTTTCCAGCCGGAGCAACGTCCCTGAAGAAGGGCTTTGTGCAGAGCGTGGCACTCACCGCGGTAAATCCTTCTTGCCCTGGATCGCGAAGTCGATCTTCTGCCCTGGCGCATCGCCCGGTTGGCCGCCCCCGATGAAGAGCTGGTAGTCACCTGCGGTCACCGCACGCTTGCCGGTCGCATCCACCGAACTCAGCCGCCGGGCGTCGAGGGGGAAGGTCACTGTGCGCGATTCGCCCGGTGCAAGGTGGATACGCTGGAGGCCCACGAGGCTGCGCGTTGGCGCCAGCGTATCCGTGGCGGGATAGCCCAGATACGCCTGGACCACTTCGTCGCCGGCGCGGTCGCCGCTGTTGCGTACGGTGACGCTCGCCGTGAGCGTCTGTCCGGCATCGAGCGTGGCGGTGGATACCTGCGCGTCGCTGTAGCCGAAGCGCGTGTAGCTCAGGCCGTGGCCGAACGGGTAAAGCGGGGTGCCCTTGAAGTACCGGTACGTGCGCCCTTTCATCTGGTAACTGGTGAACGGCGGCAGGTCGCGCACCGAGCGATAGAACGTGACCGGGAGACGGCCGGCGGGGTTGTAGTCGCCGGACAGCACCTTGGCGATGGCGGTGCCGCCATGTTCGCCGGGATACCACGCCGCGATAACGGCGGCCGCATGCGCCTGCGCCCAGTTCAGTGCGACGGCGCTGCCGGACATGAGCACTACCACGAGCGGCTTGCCCGCGGCGGCGGCCCGTTCGAGCATCGCCTGTTGCGGGGCGGGAAGACCGATGTCGGTGCGGTCGCCTCCATCGAAGCCGGGGACGTCGACGTGCAACTCCTCGCCTTCGACATCGGGCGACAGCCCCACGAAGGCCACCGTGACATCCGCGGACGCCACGGCGCGCTCAACTTCGGCCAGCTGCGCGGCTTCCGGCGGCAGCCACTGGAGGCGCACGCCCTGGTCCTCACCGCTGTGCACGTATTCCAGGCGCACGTCGTGCGGGCGCGTGTCGTCGAAGCGGATGGTGGCCTTCGTCGAGGTGTCGTCCCCCGCGTCGTCGATGATCGCCTTGCCATCGACGAAGAGACGGACCGGATCGTGGCCGGCGCAATCGAAGCAGCGCTCCACGCGCACCGCAAGCGTGTAGTCGCCCGGACCTGGCGGCAAGAGCGTGCCCGTCCAGCGCACGGCGTAACGGCCCTTCGGCAGGTCGGCCGGTACGACGTGATCCCAGTCGAAGTCCACGGTGCGATCGGTTCGCGTGTTGCGCGGCTTTCCGTCGAAGCCGGTACCGGCGAAGTACTGACCGACGAGGCCCGGCGCTGCGTCGGGGGCGCCGCTGGTGCGCAAGGCCGTTTCGGGAATGGGCACCGGCACGCCGACGGCGACCGGTGAACCCTGCGCATAGCTGACGCGCTCCGCGCCGAACCGCTCGCGCAGGCCCGATAGCGGCGTGACGGGGTTGCGCGGCGTGGCGTGATAGTTTGCTTCCAGGGTTTCGACCGTATCGGCATTCGGTCCGATCACGGCGATACGCGGCGTGCCGCGAAAGGGCAGGGCACCGCCGTCGTTCTTCAGCAGCACCATCGATTCCAGCGCGGCTCGCAGCGAGAGCGCGGCGTGGGCTGCCGTGGCCACCGCCTTCGGCCGCACGGCGGCGGCCCCCAGTTCACCGAGGCGGTAGCGCGCGGTGAACAGGCGAACGAGCGAGGTGTCCAGCACCGCTTCCGCCACATCGCCACGGCGTACGGCCTGGACGAGGTCCGCATAGGCGAAGCCGCAGTCCAGGTCGGTACCCGCGCGGATCGCGGCCGCCGACGAGCCGGCGTTGTCCGGACGGTAATAGTGGAACTTCGTCATGTCGTCCACGGCGTCGCAATCGGACACGACGTAGCCTGCGAAGCCCCAGCTCTTGCGCAGGATGTCGCCGAGCAGGCCGGTATCGGCGCATACCGGCGTGCCATGCAGCGCGTTGTATGCGCACATGACCGAACCCGCCCGGCCTTCGGTCACCGCCGCGCGAAAGGCCGGCAGGTAGGTGGCTTCGAGATCGTGCGGCGACACGTCGATGTCGAAGCCGTGCCGGCCTGCTTCCGGGCCGCTGTGCACCGCGAAATGCTTCGGCGTGGCGATGGCCCGGGGATGCATGGGATCGGGGCCCTGGATGCCTTCGACGAAACCGACGGCAAGACGGCCGGTGAGGTAGGGATCCTCGCCATACGTTTCCTGGCCACGGCCCCAGCGGGGATCGCGGAAGATGTTCACGTTCGGCGACCAGATGGTCAGGCCTTCGTAACGGCCGTGGTCGCGACCCGCACCGATGGCGTCGAATCGCGCGCGTGCCTCGGCCGACACCACGTCGCCCACCTGGCGCAGCAGCTCGGGATTCCATGTGGCGGCAAGCCCGATGGCCTGCGGGAACACCGTGGCATAGCCGGCCCTGGCGGCGCCGTGCAGACCCTCGTTCCACCATTCATAGGCGGGAATGCCGAGGCGCGGGAGCGACGGTGCCGCACTTTGCAACTGGGCGACCTTCTCCTCGAGGCTCATGCGCGAGACCAGCTCCGTCGCCTTCTGCTCCGGTGTGGCCGGGGCCGCCGCTTGAGCGCTTCCGGCAAGGGCAATGGCGAGGGAAAGCAGGAGGCAGCGGTACGTCATCGTTTCTTCTTGGTGGCCGGTTCGAGGAGCTGCACTTTACCCAGACCGTACAGTGGTCCGTCGATCGGGGCCGTCACCCGCAGGCAGAGATCGTGTTCGCCGCTGGAGGCCGGCAGGTCGCCGTCGAGCGGGAAGCGCTCGCCCAACGCGTTGCCGGGTGGAAGCGGCAGGCTTGCGAGCAGGGCGCCCGCGCACGTGTCCTGGTGGATCTCGAGTTCGCCGTGTGCGGTTTTCGCCGGGTAGGAGACCACTTTGGACTGGTCATGAGCCAGGCCATAGTTGCGCGCCAGGCGCGCCATGTCGACGTGGATGCGCGCGATGCCGTCCAGCGGGGCTTTCGGATACAGCCAGCAGGAGTGGAAGAGGTCCACGTCGTACACCGCCGTGTCCATGGCGCCGAGATCGGGAAGCAAGGGCATGCGCAGGCCCAGCCCGCCGTCGGGGCACTTGGTGAATTCGCCATTGCTGCGGGTGAGCAGGCTGGCGCGGTCGAGGGTGCGCGAACGGACGGCTGCCAACGCCGTACCGTCCGGCGCGAACGCGATGGCGCGGACCGTCGTGGGAAGGCTCACCTTGAACGCCCCCGTATAAGCAGGCGAGTTCGCGCCGGGTGTACTGCCGTCGGTCGTGTAGCGCACGGTGCCGAAACCCGTCTGGTTGTCGAGTCGCACCGTGGCCCTGCCGGATGCCAGCGCGGCAGGTACGGATTCGTCCACGTGGATGGCGGGTGCGAAGGCCGTGTCCGAGGCGCCGATCCCGAGGCTCGCGTAGCGACGCAGCTGTGCGGGCAGGCGCTGGAGGAAACCATCCCACCCTCGCGACTCTTTCGGCGACCACGCGATTTCCGACATGGCGTCCAGACGCGGGAACAAGGCGTGCTGCACGTGCGCTGCGGAAGGAATGAACTCGGTCCACAGCGTGGCCTCTGTGCCGAGGACATGCGTTGCCTGTTCGGGCGTGAGCGACGCATCGACGGGCTCGAAACCATACACGCGCTTCAGGTCCAGGACGGAGAGGCGCCCGTTCGGCTCGTCCGCACGGTCGCTTTGCAGGTTGTCGAAATACATCCAGCCGGCGGGTGCCAGCACCACGTCGTGGTCCTTCTTCGCGGCATCGATGGCGCCTTGCACGCCGCGCCATGACATCACAGAGGCCGTGCGCGGAATACCGCCTTCGAGTATTTCGTCCCAACCGATGAGCCGACGGCCGTGCTTGCCGAGGTATTCGCCGAGCCTGTCCATGAACCAGCTCTGCAAGGCATCTTCGTTCGCGATGCCGAGCGCTTTCATCCTGGCCTGCACGGCTGGCGAGTTCTTCCATTGGTCTTTCACCGCCTCATCGCCGCCGAGGTGGATGTACGTGGACGGAAACAACGCCATGACTTCGTCGAGCACGTTTTCGATGAAGGTGAAACTCTTGTCGTCCACGTTGTACAGGTACGGATTCACTCCCCAGTCCACCGATACCTTCGGGTGTTCCGCGGTCACACCCACTATCTCGGGGTAAGACGCGACGGCGGCCTGGGCATGGCCAGGCATGTCGAGTTCGGGCACCACGGTGATGTGTCGTGCAGCCGCATAGGCCACCACGTCGCGAATCTGCGCCTGCGTGTAGAAGCCGCCATAAAGCTGCGGTTCCCCATGCGTGCCGGCACCGGGTGGCGTCCGCCAGCCGCCCACGCTGGTGAGCTTTGGATACCGCTTGATCTCGATGCGCCAACCCTGGTCGTCGCTGAGGTGCCAATGGAAAACGTTGAGCTTGTGTTCCGCCATCGTGTCCAGCACCTGCTTCACTCCCGCCACGTCGTGGAAGTGCCGGGCCACGTCGAGCATCAGGCCGCGCCAGGCGAAGCGCGGCCAGTCGTGGATGGTTACGGCGGGAACGCTGGTGCGGCCCTGTCCGCCGTCCGCCGTCGCCAGTTGCCACAACGTAACCGCGCCGTAGAACAGACCGGCGCCGCTCCGCGCCGAGATACGCACGCCGTCGGCACCGACGTCTAGCGTGTAGCCTTCGGGCTTGCCGACCGGATCCTTAGGGTCCGTCCGCAGCACGATTGCGCCCTGCGCGGGCTTGTCGGAAGACGACACCGCAAGCGACAGGCCGCGGCTTCGCTGGATTTCGGCCGCGAGGTACGCCGCGGCAGCCTTCGCCGCCGCATCGCCCGGCGCATACCCGATGACGGTATGCGCATCGATGACGAGGGAGCCCGAAGCCGGCCTGCTTTCCACCGGCAGGGGAATCAACGGCAGCGTGGCTTCCGCGTGCAGGACGGACGCGCCCGCGAGACACGACACACCTTGCAGGAGCAGCCCCGCAAGTACGAAACGCTTCATTGAAACTCCTTCACTGGAACGTGTACCGCAGCACCATGCTCGTCGTGCGCGGAAGCTGCCAGGTGGCGGCGTGGTAGTTCACGCTCTGCGTCGTGGCACCGTCGATGAGCGAACCCGTATCGTAGCCCTGGTTGATGTCGATCGTGCCCTGACGATTGGTGACGTTCTGCATCCTGAGTTGCAGGCTGAGATCGTTGGCCGCGTTAATCGACCAGTGGTACGTGGCCGAGAGGTCGAGCTGCCAGAAGAAGGGCAGCCGTCGATCGGAACCCTGCCGGTCGACCACGCCGTCGCAATAGTGCGTGGCCGCGCCCAGCGGGTAGGCCGGATCGGCGGCGTCGGGCACCGTGCCGAGACAACTGGTGGGTGCGCCGCTGTGCGCTGAGAACACACCGCCTAGCGACAGCCCGTTGGCGAAGTCGTACGTACCTGTGGCCGTGAAGCTGTGGCGGATGTCACCCGCCAGATCGCCGTTGCTGCCCACCATGACGGCCGGATAGTTGAACGCGGTGGTCTGGCCGATCCATCCGGCGTTGCGCCGTTCTTCGTCGATCAGGCCGTTCGTGTTGCCGTACTCGCGGGCGTAGGTGTAGCTCAGGTTGAGGAAGTACGGCTCGGCGGGGGAAGACGCATGCGTCAGGCCAAGCTTGAGGTTGTAGTACTTGTGCTTGGGCCGCGGGATGCCGATCGCCGTACCCGGAATCGACAGCGCCTCGAGGTCCCCGTCGCCGTCGTAGTCGCGCTTCAGCGTGAACTTCTCGCCGGGATTCACCAACCAGCAGGTGGTGTCGTTCTGCTCGTAGCCCGGATAGCCGTGCGACTGCGCATACGCCTGCACGCCGCCACCGTAGCAGGTGTCCTCCACGACGCGGCGCAGGTCCGTCCAGCCCAGCTGCACCAGGCCGGACCATTCGGGCGTCAGCTGCTTCTGTGCGTAGAGCTGGGCTTCGTACTGGTAGGGCGCCTTCACGTTCGTGGCCGCTATCTGTGCCGGCGTGGGAACGCCCTGGTTGTAGTAGTACGTACTGCCGATCTGGCTGAGTCCGGTGGGCGCCTGCGTGTTCGGATCGATGCCGGTGTAGGTGTAGTAGTTCGTATAGGTGGTGCGCGGTTCGGCCACGCCGAAGCTGAAGGACGAGGGCAGGGGGATCGAATACTTGCCGAGGCTGCCGCCGATCTTGAGCGTGCTGTCGCCGTTCACGTCCCAGGAAAAGCCCAGGCGTGGCGACGTGGTCGGCAGGCGCATGAACTGGTTGCCCACGCCGTCCTTGTAGATGTAGTTGTCCCAGCGCAGGGCGCCGTAGAGCAGCATGCGGTCGGTGGCCTGCCAGTAATCCTCCACGTAGGCGCCCTTGTTGATCGTCTGGAACGATCCGCCTTCGAGATCCACGTACTGGCTGACATAGTGGCCTTCCGCCGGCGACAGCGAGCCGTTGAGCAGGGCCACGTTGGCCTGGTTGTAATAGGTGAACCAGCCGGCCGGCACCGAGTTCGTGGTGCTGGCGAGGGAATGCTTGTAGTACTCGCCACCGAACACGAGCTTATGGTCGCCGAGTTGCCAAGTGAGGTCGCCTTTCCAGCCGCGGCGCCAGTAGTCGGACGGGGAGTACACATAGGCCGCGTTGTTGCGGCCGATATTGGTCTGTACCTGCGTGGCCGTGTCGTAGGAGGTGACATACGGGAACGCGGTGTCCTGCTCGCCCGAGCTTGGCGAATACACGATGGAGCCCAGGTAGCCGCCCATCAGGCGCAGCGCCAGGTCGTCGTTGATCTGCCAATGGTAGTTGCCGATGAGGAAGCGGCTGTCGGTACGCACCTGGCTCCAGGCGCGATACGCGCCCACCGATTTCGGGTTGTAGTCTTCGTCGAGGTCGTAGTAGTTGTTGAAGGTTTGCGCGTAGTCGCGGTGCGCAAGAACGTTCAGCGACTGGTTTCCCGTGATGTTCCAGGTGAGGTTGAGCAGGTAGTTCTTGTCGCGGGCGCTGGACGTCTGCTTCTGCGTCTGGTTGTAAGCCTGGCTCTTGCTCGCCGGCTCGTTACCCAGCAGCGCGAAGAAGAACAGCTTGTCCTTCACCAGTGCGCCCGAGGCCCAGAGGTATTGCTGCGCCACGCCGTCGTGGTTGTTCGCCGAGGCATAGCTGTAGTAGTCGCCGATCGAGTTCAGCGTGTTGTGACCGCGCGGGTTGAGCCAGCGCGAGGTCGGCGGCGTGAAGTACAACGAATAGCCGGCGCGAAACTGGTTGCTGCCCTGCTTGATGGTGGAGGAAAGCACGCCACCGGTCGCGTTGGTCCAGGATGCGCTGGCGCCGCCGGTGATCAGCTGGGTGTCGCTGATGGCTTCCGCGGGCAGGGTGGTGGAGCCCAGCGAGTTCTTGTCGTTGGTGACGTCGAATTCGTTGTAGTAGTAGCGGTTCTCTGCGGGGCTGGCGCCGCCGATGGAAACGAAGCCCGTGTTGTGCTGGTCGAAGCGGACACTGGAATCCAGCCTCGCCACGCTTTCCGGGCTGCGGTCGACGGGCAGGGCATCGATCAGCTTGTAGTTGTAGCTGGTGCTGAGCTCGGGCGTACTGACATCGATCGGCGTGATGTTCGTCGTCATCGCGGTAGCCGATACCTGGACACCCGCAAGCTCGCTCGCATTGGCTTCCGCCGCCGCCGGGGCCGCACCGAGTTCGGGCACCGACGCGTTGCGATTCGGGTTGACCGCCACGTCGTAGCTGCCGAGCGGCTGGCCGTCGCGCAACAAGGTGACCTGGTACGTTCCGGGATTGAGGCCCGCGACGGTGTATCGACCATCCGCGTCCGGCGTTATGTCGCGTTGAAAGCCGGTGGCCGCGCTGGCGACACGGATGGTGACCCCCGTGCCGGCGGATTCATGGCCGTAGAGGCCGCCGGTCAACGACTGTGCCGTGGCCGCGTGGGCACACGCCAGCAGTACCGAAGCCGCGAGGGCACGGCGCGCGAGTTGGAACGGACGTACATGACGGCGCGCTCCCGGGCGCTGGAACCGATCGACTTTCTTCATTGCAATTGCTCCCCGCAGCGGCCAGGTGGCCAGAGCCCCGTGCGTGGATCGAATGCGCGGGGACACACGCGTCTCGTCGAGCGCTAACGAGGGCCGAGTCTTTCCCGCTCATGACAGTGTGTCAATATGAATACACCGTTTACTGGTGAAATAAAGAAAAAATCATAATCGACTCCAGGGGAATTCGTAATCGTCGGGCATCCCTAAAGTTCCCGCGTCGCCTGCCGAAAACAGGCGTTGAAGAGCCGGGCCGTGGCACTCGAGAGGGGTCCCGCGCGCCCTTGAACCAGGACGGTTTGGAGTAGCAGTACTGATGAGGGTTACAGGGGAAGGCCGTTGGCGCACAACGGCGTACGGGCTGATTTCCCTGCTTGCGATCGGGGCCGGCGGTACCGCCTCGGCGCAGCAGACCACGTTGGACAAGCAAGAGCAGCTGCGTCGCGCACAGCAACTCGAACGGAGGGAAGCGGAGCGCAAAGAGGCGCCGTTCCAATCCACACCGCCGGCGCAGGTCGAGCGGCTGGACGCGCCGTTGCCGAAAGAAACCACGTGCTTCCCGCTGCAAAGCCTGAAGCTCGAGGGCGATCGGCTGCAGGACTTCGCCTGGGCGCAGCGTTATCTCGACCGTTTCGTGGGCCAGTGCGTGGGCCGCGACGGCCTTGAGGCCCTGCAACGGCGACTGTCCAACCTCGTCATCGCACGTGGCTTCGTGACCACCCGGGTGGGCGTGCCGGCGCAGGATATTTCGAAGGGCCAGCTGCGCATGCTTCTCGTGCCGGGCAAGCTGCGGCACATCCGTTTCGCGCCCGGCTCGCCGGAACTGAACTGGCGCACGGCGTTCCCGATCCACGAAGGCGACCTGCTCAACCTGCACGCGATCGAGCAGGGGCTGGAGCAATTGAAGCGCGTGCCGTCGCAGGACGTGACCATGGACATCGCGCCCGGCGAGAAGGTGGGCGAATCGGATGTCGTGCTCACGGTGCACACCACGCGCCGCTGGCACGTCGTGCTCGACGCCAGCGACTCGGGCCTCGACGGCACCGGCAAGAACCAGGGCAACCTCAACGTCTCATACGACAACCCGCTGGGCCTGAACGACCTGTTCTCCATAGGCGCGGGCCATGCGCTGTTCACCCACGCCGACGGCGGCAGCACCTTCAGCGAGAACGCGACGTACAGCGTTCCCTGGGGCTGGTGGACGTTCAGCGGATCGATTTCCACGTACCGCTATCGGCAGTGGATCGAGGGCTTCGAGACCCGCTTTCGCTCCACGGGCATCTCCACGTCCAGCGACATCACCGTGCAGCGCCTGCTGACGCGCGGCACGTCGAGCAAGACCTCGGTGGAAATGCGCCTGGCCGCACGCAGTGCGCACAGCTACATCCAAGGCGTGGAGGTCGGTATCCAGCGCCAGCGCGTCGCGAGCGCGGAGCTTGCCCTGGTGCACCGGCATTACATCGGACAGGCCCAGCTCGATGCGCGCCTGGGATACCAGCGCGGCACGCCATGGTTCGGTAGCCAGTGGACCGGTTACGACCCGGCGGTGGGCTTTCCCACCAACCGCTATGGGCTCACCACGCTCGATCTTTCGCTGAGCCAGCCATTGAAGCTCGGAGATCGCCAGGCGATCTGGGACAGCAGCCTGCGCCTGCAACGGTCGACCGACCACCTGCCGGCCGCCGAGCTCATCACCATCGGCGGCCGCTACTCGGTGCGTGGCTTCGACGGCGAGCAGACGCTCGCGGGAGAACGCGGTGCTTACCTCCGCAACACGTTCACCTTGCCGGTCGGTTCGCTGGCGCCGTACCTCGGCGTGGACATCGGCCGCGTGGCCGGACCGTCGACCGTGGATGGACATCGGCAGCTGACGGGCGCGGTCGTCGGATTGCGCGGCAGCTACGCAGGCTTGAGCTGGGACCTCTTCGCGGGACGGCGCATTCACGCGCCGCGCGGATTCGAGACCGAACGGCCGACCACGGGCTTCCAGCTGATCTACCAGTACTGAACTAAGGCAGGGATGCCGGAGCCGGCATCCGTCAAGGGGCAAGGTCATGACGACGAACAAGGCAGTGATGGGGCGCCCTCAGGGCGATGTGGCGATCTCGGCGGTGCGTGCTCTCGCGCTCGCGATCGCATTGGCGGCGCTGGGTATCCCGGTGGTGTCGTGGGCACAACAGGTGCCCGACGCCGCGGCGGGAGCACATCGACCCAAGATGGATTCGGCGGCGAACGGCGTGCCGGTGGTCGACATCGTCGCGCCCAATGCGAGCGGTGTGTCGCACAACAAGTACCAGCGCTTCGACATCGACCAGCGCGGCGTGATCCTCAACAACAGCGCGAGCATCGTGCAGACGCAGCTCGGCGGCTATATCGCCGGCAACGACAATCTCAACGGCGGCGCCGCTTCGCTGATCCTCAACGAGGTCACTTCCGGCTTGCCCAGCAGCCTGCACGGCTACATCGAGGTGGGCGGCAAGGCCGCGCCGGTGGTGATCGCCAACCCTTACGGCATCACTTGCGACGGCTGCGGCATCATCAACAGCCAGCGCTTCACACTTACCACCGGCACGCCGGTATTCGGCGGTAGCGGCAGTCTCGACGCCTTCCACGTGACGGGCGGCAGCATCGCCATCGGCAGCGGTGGCCTCGACGGCTCCGTGGTGGACCGTACCGACCTCATCGCCCGCGCGGTGCAGGTGAACGGCCAGCTTTGGGCGAAGGACCTGAACGTCGTTGCCGGCAGCAATGACGCGAACTATGCGGACGCGGGCGTTCGCGCCCTCGGCGCCGACGCGAGCCATCCCGCCGTGGCGATCGACGTCGCGGCACTCGGCGGTATGTATGCGGAGAAGATCCGCCTCGTGGGTACCGAGGCGGGCGTCGGTGTGGTCAGCAGCGGCGCCATCGCGGCGCAGGCGGGCGACCTGACCCTGAGCAGTGCGGGGGAGGTGCGTCTTGGCGGCACGACGGTGGCCCTAGGGAATGCGTCGCTCGATGCCAATGGTTCGGTGAATGTGGACGGCACCTTCGGTACGCAGAACGGCAATGTCGCGCTGGTCACGCGTGGTGCGCTCGGTGTCTCCGGCCGGGTGATCGCAGGTGGCGCACTGGCTGTCAATGCGGCGGGCGACATCGATGTGGCCGGCCGCCTCAGCGCGGGCGGGAGTCTCGCGGTGTACGCGGCGCAGGCGTTGCGCAACAAGGGTCTGCTTTACACCGACAGCGCCTTCGACCTGCGCACGGGCACGCTTCGCAACGAAGGCACGATCTATGGCCTCGGCGGCGGTCACCTTGTCGTGGGTGGTCTCCTGGATGGCACTGCGGCGAGCACGCTGCACGCGGGTGGCGACCTCGCCGTCGATGCGGGCACCGTCAACAGCAACGGCATCGTCGATGCCGGTGGCGCCCTCGGCTTGTTCAGCCGCGGCTACGCGAACCTTGCGGGCGCGGTGCAGGGTGGCGGCAACGTGGCGGTCAACGCGGCGAACCTGTTGAACAACGCAGCGGTGATCGTTTCCGGCGGCCGCCTCGATCTACAAGCGGCCCGCGTGGCCAACCTGTCCTCGGCCACCGTTTCCTCGGGCGGGGACCTCGCGGTCAACGCCGCCGGTGAATTGCTCAACCAGGGCACGCTGTACGCGGCAGGTGGCGTCGCCGTGGGCGCGGCATCGCTGACGCAAGGGGCGCAGGGTCAGCTGTATGGCGTGCGTAGCGCGCAGGTGACCGTCGCCGGCGATCTGGTCAACGACGGCAGCCTCGTGGGCGGTAACGGCCTGACTGTCCACGCGCGCGGTATCGCCAGCAGTGGCGAGCTGGGCACGCAGCAGGGCGACGCTTCCGTGGCTGGTGCGGCGGACATCACCCTTGCCGGAAACACGGTGGTGGGCGGCAAACTGAGCCTGTACACCCCGGGCATCCTCCGTCAGCAGGGACAGCTGACCACGGGCGATGTCGATATCGATGTCGCCTCGGCAGAGAACAGCGGTGAAACGTACGCACGGGGCAATGCGCAGCTGCACACCGCGCACGACCTGGCCAACACCGGTTCGCTTTACGCCGACGGTCGGCTTGTTCTCAATGCCGACGGCACGGTAAGCAATGCCGGTACCTTGCACGCAGGAACCGACCTCGACATTCATGCTGCTTCGCTCGACAGCACGAAGCAGATCGATGCCGGTCGCGACGTCGCCATCGACGCGCAGGCGATGCATCTCGCGGGTAACGTACAAGGTGGTCGGGATGTCGCGCTGACCGCTGCCGGCACGCTGGACAACGCCGCCACGGTCGTGGCCGGCCACGATGCGGCACTGCGAGCCAATGCACTAAGGAACACGGGTGCCGTCTCGGCGGCTCACGATCTGACGCTTGGTATCGCCGGCGACATCGATAACGCAGGGCAGCTCTACGCCGGCCGTGCGCTCGAAGTGGACGCCGGGAGCATGACCATCGGTACCGGCGGCTCGCTGAGCGCTGCGGATACAGCTGCTTTGCATCTGGGCGGAGCCCTGGCCAGTGCGGGCAGCGTGGTGGGGGCGCAGTCGCTGACCGTCGATGCGGCGAACATCGATTCCAGCGGCTCGCTGGGTAGCACGCTGGGGGCGGTGGCGCTGACCACGCGTGGCGACCTGCATCTCGGTGGCGTCGCTTCCGCCGCGACGACGTTCAATGCCCGCTCGGCGGGCAACCTCCTTCTCGACGGCAAGCTCACCAGTGTGTCCCTGAACCTGGCATCGGCCGGGTCGATGACGCTCGCCGGGTCGATCTATGCCTCCGGGAACGCGGTGCTCGATGCCGCGCAGGGCATGGCGCTCGGTGGCGATGCCTATGCCGACGGCGCCTTGTCGGTCCACGCCAATAGTATCGATCAATCGGGCACGACCCATGCCGGTAGCGACCTTGGCCTGAACGCTACGAGCATCGTCACGCGTGGAACGCTCGATGCGGGCAACGACCTGGCCCTTACTGCCGATACGGCGTCATTGGGTGGCCATGTGCAGGCGGGCCGCGACGTGCGCGCGGACGTTTCCGGCACGTTGTCCCAGGCGGCGACGGTGGTCGCCGCGCGAGATGCCATCGTCCATGCCACGCGCTTCGACAGCGCGAAGGGTTCCGCGATCAGCGCGGGAAGCGACCTGGCGCTCGTGGCGTCGCAGGATGTCGTCAACGCGGGTCTGCTCTACGCAGGCAACGTGCTTTCGCTGGACGCGGCGAGCCTCGGCCAGACAGCCGATGGACAGGTCAACGCGGCGAAGAGCCTCACGCTGGATATCGCAGGTGCGCTCGACAGCGCGGGTGCCATTGTCGGCGGCACCGGCCTCGACATTCATGCGGGCAGCCTGAGCAGCACGGGGCAGCTCGGCAGTACAGGCGGCGACGTCTCCCTCGTCACGACGCAAGGCGACCTTTCGCTGGCTGGCACCACTGTCGCCTCGGGCCGGCTGGACGCGACGTCAGCCGGTTCGCTCACGCAGACCGGTGCCATGAGCGCGAACGAGGCAAAGCTGATCTCCACCGGAGACCTGGTTCTCGGGGGCGACACGTCGGCGAGTGGGGCGCTGGTACTGGAAGCCGGCCGGAATCTTCATAACACCGGCAGCGTTTACACGGCCGGTACGCTCGGCCTGCATACGGCCGGCGATCTGGACAATCGCGGCAGCGTGGCCGCCGAGCAGAACGTCACCGTCGATGTCACTGGCGCTTTCACGCAGGATGCGAACGGCAAACTGCAAACCAATGGCTCTCTCTCGGTCACGGCCGGGACTATCGATAGCAAGGGCGCGTTGGCGAGCGCCCACGACCTGTGGTTGGCAGCGCGGGGTGACATAGGTCTCGCGGGAACCACCCAGGCGGGCGGCGTGCTCGGCATCGACACGGCAGGCGCCGTGAACAACGCCGGCCAACTCCTGGCCTCGACGGCCTTGTCGGTCATGGCGGGAAGCATCGGCAATGGCGGTGCGATATCGACCGACGGCGCGCTCGACCTTCAGGCCGCGGGTGCACTCACCAACACGGGCGGCGCCTATGCGGGGCAGAAGCTCACGCTTGGAGCGAACAGCTTCACGCAGGGTGCCACGGCCGAACTTTCCGGCGCGGACGACCTGACCATCGACGTAGCCGGCGCGGTCGACAATGCCGGCAAGATCGTCGCCGCGAAATCGCTCGATCTGAAGGGCGGAAGCGTCTCCAGTATGGGTACGCTCGGCACGCAGCAGGGCGACGTGCGCTTGCAGGCGCGGCAAGGCGACCTCGTGCTGGGCGGCACGGTGGTGTCGGCGGCGGGGCTGGACGGCTCGGCTACGGGCGCCATCCGCCAGAGCGGCCAACTCGCCGCCGTGGACTTGAACCTGCATGCCGACGGTGACCTCGCTACGCAAGGCGACATGGCCGCGCAGACGGCGTCGCTTACCAGCGGTGCCACGCTCTCCCAGGGCGGCACGTTGTCCGCGAACACGATCGCGCTCGACGGCATCGCGGTAACGAATGGTGGACACACGCTTTCCACGGGCGACCTCACCGTGCACGGCGGTACCGTGGATGTAACCGGTGTGTTGGGGGCCGGCGTCAAGGACGACGGTACGCTCGCGACGGTCGGCGATCTTCATGTGTCCGCCGACACGACACTCAGCGCCCGTGGCAGCCTGCTTGCGGGTCATGCGCTGGACGCGCAAGCGAACGCTCTCGACCTTTCCTACGGCACGCAGCGTGCTGGCGCCGACGCCAGCCTCGTCGCGAGGGCGGGGAACATCGACCACACGGCGGGTGACCTCGCCGTGGGTGGTGCGCTCACCGCACAGGCGAGCGGTGCGCTGGTGAACCGTGGTGTTGATGGCCATGCCGCGCGCATGCAGGCGAACACACTGCTGTTGAATGCCGCATCCATAGACAACGGCCGCGGCCAGCTGTTGCAGACAGGCAACGCAGTCTGGACGCTGAGCACTGCCGGCACGCTCGATAACACCGGCGGCACAATCGCAACCAATGGCAATGACCTGACCGTGCACGGCGCACGCGTGGTCAACAAGGGCGGCAGCATTGAGCTCGCCGGCACCGGCCTGCTCGACGTCAAGGCCGGCCAGGACATCGACAACAGTCAAGGCACCCTGGCCGGTAACGGTACGACGCGTGTCACGGCCGCGACCAACCTTCTCAATGACGGCGGCCTGATCAACGCCCACGGGACCACTACCATCTCCGCCGCTTCGCTGAGCAATACCGCGAACGGCGCGATATCGGGTAGCACCCTTGGCGTGACGATAACCAACGGCGTGAACAACGCCGGGGGACTGTTGCAGGCGACTACGGGAGATCTCTCCCTCACGGCGGCCGGCCTCTCCAATGCAGGCGGCACGATCCAGTCCGCTCCCGGTAGCGTAACGCTGGGTATCGCGGGCACGCTCGACAACGGCACGGGAACCATCGCGGCTGGCACGCTCGCCAGGCTCAATGCCGCCCGGATAACCAACGCTGGCGTTATCGCCGGTGGGCAGCTCAACGTACAGGCTACCGACACCCTCACCAACGTGGGCGGCCATCTGCAAAGCCGCGGCGCCATCGACCTGCGCGCCACCAACGGTCTCAACAATAACTCGGGCAGCATCGAGGCCAACGGTGCCACCACGCTGAATTCGGCATCGATCTCCAATGTCGGCGGCCGTATCGCCAATGCCAGTGCCGCGCTGACCCAGATCACCTCGGGTGGTGGCATCGACAACCGAGGTGGCACGCTTGGCGGGCAGGGCGACGTCAACCTCTCCGGCACGTCGATCTCGAACGCGCAGGGCGGCACGATGGTCGCCGCGGGCACCATGACCCTGGGTACGGGTCAGCTGGATAACAGCAACGGCACCGTCTACGCCGGCAATACCTTCAACTTCGTCAATGCGGGCGCATCGGCCATCAACGCGGGCGGCAAGATCACCGCGGGCCGCCAGCTCAACCTCACGCTGTCCAGCCTGAACAACAGTGGCGGCACCGTCCAGGCGGGCATCGACGGCGTGGCCGGTGTCGGCAACGTCGTGCTCGACATTCGCAACCTGGTCGGCCAGGGCACCATCGTCGCCAACAATACGCTGGGCATGCACCTAGTGGGCGACTACATCCAGGCGGCGGGCTCGAGCATCAAGGCCAATGGCGGTTTCAGCCTCGCCGTGGACGGACAGTTCGTCAACAACGGCAGCATCCAGGCGGTGAACGGCCTGACGATCAGCGCCGCGAACATCACCAACAACGCGGGTGCGTTGCTCAACTCCGCCAATACGCAGCTCAACACCGGCGGCACGATCGCCAACGCGGGCAGCATCCAGGGCAATACCGTCGGTATGAATGCCGGTGTGGTGAACAACACCGGCAGCATCATGGGCGGCAATGTCACCATCCAGGCCGGCACCGTGATCAACGGCGCCGACTTCGGCCAGGCCACCGGCAATGCCGCGTACCAGAGCGGCACCATCGCCGCGACGAACAGCGTCGACATTTACACGAATTACCTGCTCAACCGCGATGCGCAGATCTTCAGCCTGGGCAACATCAACGTGGCGGGCGCGGCGCGCAATGGCCAAGGGCTGTTCGCGACACGCGCCGGGCAGATAGACAACATCTCCGGATCGATCCAGGCGCAAGGCAGCATCCTGCTGGCGGCGAACCAGATCAACAACGTGCGCCGCGTGTTGAACACGACCGAGCATGTGCTCACGGCAGAGGAATCCGCCGCTTCGCAGGCCTTGCCGCGGTCCGACTACAAGCATGCCATCAACAAGGTGCAGGAATACGAGACCTACACCGAGTACCACACTATCCAGGAGACCGTGGTCAACGCTGCCAGCGCGCAGTCGCAGATCCTGGCCGGCGGCAACATCGCCTTGTACGGCTCCGTGACCAACAACACGTCCACCATTGCCGCAAATGGCGCGCTGTGGGTGAATATCGCGGGTGCCGGCGGCGGCACCGGCATGGTGTTCGGCAACGAGAATGTCGCCAACCAGTCCCTTGCTGCGGGTCGCACCATCCAGCAGGTGGCCGTGACCCACCACATGGGTTGCGGCACTGACTTCGATCTGTGCGAACAGGGCGGCGGCGAAGAAGATTCGTATAGCTATCGGCCGAACACCGACCCTTCGACTTACCTGCACGACAACTACACCGCACTCGGGACGGTGATGACCGGCGCGGGTGGCGTTTCCATCAGCGGCCAGACGGTATCTAACGGCGGCGTTACGCCCGACGGACGCTCCGTGGGGAACACGCGCCTCAACCCGAATGCGCAAGCGATCGGCCTCTCGTCGGTAAACAAGGGCAACGCACAAGGCGCGGCAGGTCTTCCGGTGGGCGCGCAGGTCGATCCCGCCACGGGCCATGCACCCCAGGTGCTGGGCGGCGCGGGCCAGCCACTGGCGGGTGTGGTGCTTCCGACGGGCGGGATCTACAGCGTTCGCGGCGGCAGCGGCGGCGAGAGTGTGGCCGTGGACGGCCCGCCCTCGGGCGCCCAGCTCGCCGCGGCATCCGGCGCCGTGGGTACCTCGGTGAACGGCGCAGGTGCGGATTCGCTCTCCGCGCTGGCGAATGGCGCCTCCGCGCGCCGTGTCGGCCTGATGGGCAACGCCTACCTGACGGCACTGCTCGGACATCCGCCGAGTGGCAACTACCTGATAGAGACGAACTCGCGCTTCGTCGACTACAGTCAGTTCATCAGCAGTGATTACTTGCTGGACCAGCTCGGACTGGATCCGGCACGGACGATGATGCGTCTGGGCGACGGCTTCTACGAGCAGCAGCTGGTGACCCAGCAGGTGACGCAGCTCACCGGCCGTACCTACCTTGCCGATTACTCCAGCGGCCTGGAGGAATACCAGGCGCTGATGAGTAACGCCACGCATGTGGCCCAGGCGATGAACCTGAGCGTGGGCGTGGCACTCACGGCCGAGCAGGTCAGTGCACTTACCCAGGACATCGTCTGGATGGTGCAGCAGAACGTCGACGGACACGAGGTGCTGGTGCCGGTGGTTTACCTGGCCAGTGGCAACCTCGGGCTCACCACGCAGGGCGCGGTGATCGCCGGTAAGGACGTCAGCATCGATGCGTCGGGCAAGCTGTCCAACGACGGCCTGATCCGCGGTGAGAACAGCACCTTGCTCACGGCACAGGATCTGCTCAACAGCGGCCGCATCTCCAGCGACGGGCTTACGGCCATCAGCGCCACCGGCAACATCGCCAACATCAACGGTCGCATCGACGGCGCGGGCGTGAGCCTGATCGCCGGTGGCGATATTCGCTCGGAGAACGTGGGCGGCCTTGCCGGCCGGGGTATGGAAGGAGCGAGCATCACCGCGACGCAGGGCCTGCAGATAAGCGCAGGCAACAATCTGTCGCTCGACCATACCAAAGTCGCGGCAGGTGGCGACGCGCTGCTGACGGCAGGACACGACCTGGCCCTGAGCGGGCAGGGTGTATCGGCGGGCGGCAGTCTCGCCCTTGCGGCCGGCAACAACCTGTCGATCACGTCCAGCGTCACCACGACTCATCCCTACGCGTGGAGCAATACGCTCACCGGCACCCAGGTCGACGGTCTCACGCTCAATGCAGGCAAGGATCTTTCCCTGGTCGCCGGTAACGACATGACGCTGTCGGCCACCACGCTGAAGGCCGGCGGAAACGCGGCACTGCAGGCAGGTCACGACCTCACCCTGGGTGCGGTGCAGAGTGGCACACGCTGGACGACGCAAACCACGGCCAGCGGCATCGACGCCGGCGGCTCGCTCTCGCTGCAGGCCGGCCACGACCTCGGTGTGCAGGCTGGCACGCTCAAGGCCGGCGGCGACATGGCCCTGCTGGCCGGCCACGACCTGTCGTTGACGGCTACAACCAACGGCACGTCGAGCAAGGTCACGCATGACGTGACCACCCTCGACGCCGGCGGCAATCTCGCCGTGGCCGCCGGGAACAATGCCCTGCTGGAAGGCACGCAGATCAAGGCCGGCGGCACGGCCGCACTGCAGGCGGGGAACGACCTCGACCTGACGACGGTGACGGATAGCACCACCAGCACGAAGAGCTGGAAGGAAGGGAAGAAGCGGATTACTGAGACGACGACGGACGAGACCGTCCGCGGGGTGACAGTGGACGCCGGCACCGGCGTGCAGATCGCCGCCGGCCACGACGCCACGCTGGATGCGGCGACGGTCGCGACCAAAACCGGCGACATCACCTTGGCGGCCGGGCACGACCTGACGCTCGCCGCCGAAGACGAGACGCATACGGTCGTCACGGATACCAAGAAAAAGAAGAGCGGACTCTTCAGCAGCAAGACGACCACCACGCACGACACCAGCGAACAGACGCTGGCCGTGGGTACGTCGCTCAGCGGCGACAACATCCACATGGTGGCCGGGAACGATCTGACCGCCATGGGAGCGACCGTCCAGGCGACGGGCGGTATCGCCGTGGCGGCAGGCCATGACGTCAACCTGCTGGCCACGACCGACACTTACAACGAGACCCACGACAAGACGGTCAAGAAGTCCGGCTTCACGCTCAACCGAGGTGGCGGCATCGTCCAGGCGGGCAAGAAGACGGTAACGAACGACGACACCGCGCAGCACGTCGCCAACGGCACGCTGCTCAGTGGCGACTCGATCTCGGTCGCCGCGGGCCACGATGTGCTCGGCGAAGGCGCGAAGATCGCCGGCACACACGATGTGGTGGTCGCAGCGGGTAACAACCTCACCCTGACCACGGCGGTCGACATCTACGACGACAGCCACAGCAAGACGGTCACGAAGACGGGTTACTCGCAGAGCGGCATGAACGAGCTTTATGGGCAGGCGAAGGACAGCCGCTCCGAGAGCTCACATCAGGTAACCCACACGGGCAGTGTGGTCGGTTCTACCGACGGGCAGGTGACGTTGACGGCGGGTGGGGGTCTGCACTTGACCGGTACGGACGTCATCAGCAAGACCGGCACGACGATCGTCGGCAAGAACGTCACGATCGATGCGGGTCTGGACACGTTGGATACGGTGCAGTCGCAGAAGCATAGCGAGGGTGGCATCACGGGTGGCCTGGGTGGCGCCGCTTATGAGTTCGCCATGAATGCCTATGACTCGGCGAAGCGTGCCGGCGGCAGCGACGACGATCGCCTGAAGGCCTTGTAT
This sequence comes from Luteibacter sp. HAY1-4A, assembly GCF_056755355.1. NCBI lineage: Bacteria > Pseudomonadati > Pseudomonadota > Gammaproteobacteria > Lysobacterales > Rhodanobacteraceae > Luteibacter > Luteibacter sp. HAY1-4A. Next base: position 12,220 of record NZ_JBNDHZ010000003.1, on the reverse strand, counting down.
GCAGCAAGGGCAGCGTACGAAGCACACGACGCGGTCGGGGCTGTCGGGAGCTTCAGTGGCGTCACCGATGCCCAGAGTGCCGCGGGAGCCGCGGGAATCAATATCCAGGTGGGTATCGGTGGTAGCAGCGCGAGCAGCAAGACCACCACCCATGACAGCACGTCCTATGGCGGCCACATCACCAGTGGCGGCAATGTCACCATTGGCGCCACCGGTGGGGATCTCACTATCATCGGCGGCGAGGTCACAGGTAAGAATGTGGCGTTGGCCGCGACCAACGACATCAATCTCCTGAGCCAGTCGGAGGAGCACAGCCTCAAGAACGATTCGAAGAATGCCGCAGGCAGCATCGGCGTCAGCTTCGGTTCCGATGGCTTCGGCATCTACGCATCGGCCAGCGTGGGCAGCGCGAAGGCCCACGGCAATGGAAGTACCTACGCCGAAACGACGATCAATGCGGACGACAAACTCACCATCGTCAGCGGCAACGACACTACGATCGAGGGTGCCCAGCTGAAGGGCAGCCAGGTCGTAGCCGATATCGGTAACAACCTGACGATCCGCAGCGAGCAAGATACCGACGACTACGCCAGCAAGTCGATGCTGGCTGGTGGGAAGCTCATGGTCGGCATCACCCAGAGCGGCTTGGTAAGCGGTAGCGCCTACTACGCCGCGAGCAAGGTCGACAGCCACTACACCAGCGTCAACGAGGTCAGCGGGATCAAGGCCGGCGACGGCGGCTTCCAGATCGACGTTGGCGGCACTACCCATCTGGTAGGTGGGCAGATTGCCAGCACGGCAGACGCGTCAAAGAACGTGCTCAGCACGGGCGACCTAGTCTGGGAGGATCTGCACAACGAGTCGAAGTACAACGCCAGCCAGGTGAGCTTCAGTGGTGGCAGCACGATGGCGAGCAACGTGGCAGGTGCCATCGGTGCTGCGATCTCTATGGCCACCCCGCAGCATGGGAATAGTAGTAGCGACACCAAGTCTGGCATTGCGGCTGGGACGATCATCGTTCGGAACGATCCGGGGAAGGATCTAAGCGGGCTTGATCGGGACCCGACGCTTGACGATGCGGCGCTGAAGAACAGCTACGACGCCAAGAAGGTGGCGGAGCAGCAGGAGCTAGGTGCTGTTGCCGGATATGTTGGCATGCGAAGCGTGGGAGCGATTGCTCAGTACATGCAGGATCACGCGACAACGGATGAGGAGCGAGATGCTTGGGCGGACGGGAGTCGCAACAAAGTCATCCTTCACGGGGTTGTCGGCGCTGCGATGGCGTCCCTAGGCGGTGGAAACGGCGCGCTGGGCGCGTTGGGAGGTGCGTCTTCAGAGGCCGCCTCGAAGGCCATGCAGGACTACCTCGTTTCGAGCGGGGTCGTCCCTGGTTCCGACGAGTGGAAGACGTACATGGAGCTCGGATCCGCTGCGATAGGCGGCGCGGTTGGAGGAAGTTCCGGCGCTAAGGCGGCACTCGATGGTGAACTCTATAACCGCCAGCTTCATGAGACTGAAAAGCAACGAATCGAGCTACTTGCCGGTGGTGATAAGACGAAGGAGGTGCGTCTCAGCGCGGCAGCGTGTGCTTTGGTGCATTGCTCAGCAGAATATGCGAAGGACTCGCCGGAGTATGCGTACTACTCAAAATTAGAAGCTGTTGGTAACGGTGACGACTACGCCTCAGAACGTCACCTTTTAGAGGGACAGTCGTTCCAGCGAATGGGAGTAAATGTTGATGGCAAGGCGACGCCATCTACAGAGTATTTGTTTGCCTATGGTCCTGGCGACCGTGTTGCTGATGGCCTCACCTACCTCAATAACAGTTACGGGCATCCCTTTACTCGTGCAGGCGGCGTCGTTCAGGCGATCGGCGGCGGAGCCACTGCGTTTGGGGGAGGCGTCCTCGCCGTTGGCGGAGCCGCTTCATGCCCAGAATCGCTGGGCACCGGCTGTGGGGCTGCAGTTGTTGGCGTCGCTGCAGCTGGTTGGGGTGTCGATCAGTTCCAAGCGGGCACACGAACCACCGTAACGGGTGCGTCGACCCCGACGTTTGGGGGAGCGGCCATTGCCAACGCATTTGGAATCTCTGAAGGTGCGGGTGAGCTCATATATGGCGCACTTGGCGCCGCCGGAACCTTGACTGTTGCAGGAGCGCTCAGTTCGGCGAACCGCGTAAAAGAAGGTGCCGAGCTAGTTAACGCGGAATCAACCACTATTCTGAACTACAAGCCAAGTTCGGGAGTGATTCTGCAATCTGAGGAGGGAAGCACCACTACTGTTCTTGGCTCGTACACGAATGACATGAAGTCAGTGGTGACAGAGTTGGGGAATGTGAAGAGCACCGATCTAGGGCCTAGGGCTGGTGGCTTTAACGTCTTGAATGTTCCCGATGATCTGTACGTGAACCCTCAGCAGTTCTGGGCGGACTACAATCAGCCATGGCTTGCGAACGCGATCGATCGCGGTGATACCTTTCTGGCGGCGACTCGTCCAGGTTTCGATGTAAGAGACGTTAAGACGGGATTTAGTGTCCTGGCTCGGCCTAATGAGGCGACGAACATGATGGAGTTGTCGGGGTTCGGGCGCGAATATTTGATGCTCAAGCGAGCAGGTTATGTTTACAAAGACGGGAAGTTTGTGAAATGAGCGAGAGTTCGAGCTTGGCCGCGATCACCCGCATGTGTTGGAAAAAATTGATCTCAGATCACGATCTGAGTGTGATTGACGCTGGAACGAACAACGTCCTCCTTAAGGCGTCAAAGTATGCCATCGACATTATTGCTGATAGGGACGGCGTGAGCATGATATACCTGAACACCAGCGAGAAGCCGGTTAGGGGGTACAACCTCTTCCTTTTTCTGCGTGCTACCCGCGGTGATCAATTGAGCTTTTTGGCCAAAGAGCCAGTGACCACAACTCGCGCAGAGTGGCTCGAACTCCATGTTGGACTTCTGGCTCAGCATCTGAACGACGCGGGGCAGGATATTTTGACGGGGTCGAAGACCTGGATTAGGAGTTATCCAGGGACTCCGGTTCAGCCCGCAACCGAGGTCGCTGGATTGATCTGAGAGACGCGCGAGACATTCTTCCTAAGTCAATTGAGAGTCTGAATGCACGGATAGATCGCGCTCAGTCATCCCGCCATCGAACTGAGGATTACTTAGTGAAGTCTATACATGCATCAGTTGAGTTGGGGATCGTGGTCAGGCGTGAATGCCTGAAAGAGAGGGGTGTGGGGCTGGATGAGTTGTATCGTTGTATGGACACTACTTCGCCCTTCGACATAAGCGAAGAGTTGGTCTCATTTGGTCCTTTGTTCGGAATTGGAGCGCAGCGCGAATTCGTGCGACGTCTCGAGAAAATTGGTTTCCTCTATTTTGAGGATTTCTTTGAACTCAATATCGACCATCCAGAATGGTGCGAGTTTTTGATCGCGGCTAAGTAGGATGCTCCTCATCGTGGCCCATGGGGTCGTCTTCGCTACTTTTTCCTTCGTGACTTCAGTGACAGTCACATATGTCCGTCGCTTGGTCGAGGATAGCCTCGTACGATGGCTGGATATCCCGCTGCCAGTACATCGCCGCTGCGAATTGGGTATGCCTTATATTCACGGCGATAGGGAGACAGCAGGATGCGGCCATGGCTTTAAGAACTGCACTTGGCGATGCGAAGTCTCTCTCTCAGTGACCTGCGCCTTCCTGCCTAGCGGTCGATCGTGAATGGACGACGACCTCCGTTCTGCGGACGATATCGATCACCTTGGCGGCTCAAAGTTCCTTCTGGCCATGCGTGGAAGTTTAAAGCGGGTGAGATGAGACAGCCTGCGAAGGAGAGTCGTGAACTGGCAGGGCTCAAAAGTGAGGCTTAGCAGATCGTTACGTGTACTCGCTCTAGGTGGCGTTTTTGCGGTTGCGTTTTTTGTGCTGATCATGGCTATCGTATACGTTCGTTGTCTCATCGATGGCATTGTTTTCAGGTTCGAAGTCGCCTGGCCGATCGCGCTTAAGAACGGCCAGTTTATTGGGTTCATCGCGATAATCTTGACCGCGATGGGAGGGCCTGGGCCTCGGAAGGGGCGTTGAAGAATTCTAGTCCTGCGGCATGCATCTGGTCCGCTCGTGCCAAGAGAATCACGGATTTACCGTGATTAGCTCCTGCGCGCAGCGCAGTTGCATGGTCTAGAGCTATGTCGTTGTGAATGCTATTGATAAGGTTGTGCAACCGAAGATGAGAATGTTGGAGTCATGAGGCTGATCTTCGGAGGTTGTGATTATCCTCAGTGCGGGTTTCTCACACTGCCAGGGGTCGCTGCAGTCTTGAAGAGAAGCAACTTAGAGTAGCAGTGGCGCTGCAGAAGACTGCCTCTGCGTGATCCCGTCAGAAGCGGAGTGCGTTTGGCTTGCCACTGCACTGACGAGGTGCGCATCCCCCCTGAATCAGGGGCGGCAGTAAAGGGGGGCAGTGCTTCAACACTTTTCGCCGACGCCGTCAGGCTTCGGTAGCCAGGTGGGCGAGCTCTGCTTCGCAGTGGCGGATCATGCAATTGGCGTTACGAGGCGATAGCGAGGTGTCACGAAAAATTGAGGTGAACGATGGAAGTGCCGTTGACAGGTGGGTTTTGCTTCGCGGAAGCGCCTGGGATGAAATGGAGCGAGCTCGGATGCGGACTGGATAGAGGCCTTATCAGCCCCAGAGGTGTCGTCGAATACGCCAGCGATAGCCTGTCGCAGGACTCATCAGATGCTCACTATGATCTGGCTGGCCTAGGTGGGAATGATTCCGACGATGTGAAGGACATGATGGCTCGCTTGATCAGGCCGGATAGCTCGGAAGATCGGATGAAGGGTCTATGGATATATTTGACGCTTCTTTGGGTGTATCGAAATCGGGACGCTTACGACAACGTTTTTGTAGTGGCCGAATGTCTGTATGCGGACTTTGATTATCCCGAATGCATGTCTTCAATAATTCGCTACATGCCGCCCGAACACCCGGGAAGTGGTGGAGAAAGTCAACTCCTGGAAAACTGGGGTCTGTTATTGGAGAGACTTCGCAGGGACCTCTTTGCGGAGTCAGATTCTTCCAAGGGATGACTGCGTGGTTTGTCAGCAAGGCTTCTCGCGGGGTGAAGTTTTCACAGTACCGAGTTGACTTTCCCAGAGACCTCTTGGTAATGAGGGTGAGCGACGCAGATGAAGGCCCAACTGAGTGGCGTTAAGCGCGCGAGCAGCTCAGATGGCGATCACCTGAAGATCGGTTGTGCCGCCAAGACCGCGCATAGACGTCAAAGTGGTTGCAGGGGAATGATGGAATGTTGAAAGAGTCTAAAGCTGCTAGCGTGGTAATGAATGAGATGTTTATTTGCATTGAGACCTACTCTGGTCGTGGCCTGATGGGAAGGGATCCCGATGGCGTTTGTGAGTTCCACGAGCTTGATACGCCGAGCGTCACGCTGGGATCCTCGTTGCGCAAAGCGGTGGACGCCAGTCGGTGGATCTCCTTGGACGAATACCCTCTGTTCTTCGACACCGAGAGATTTAAGGAAATTAATCGAGGATGGGCCGAGGCGGCATCGGGGCGCTTTGGCTACAAGTCGAAAAAAGCGCTGTTCAAGAAAATGATGAGTTGCTCGGTGCGCTGCGTTGAGAGTCTTGTGACATTGCGCCCTAGTGTGCATGTGAAGCTGGAAGCGTGGACTGGTGATGGTATCGATCCGTCACAGTACGTCGAGGTGTCGTTGCAAGAGAATGACGATGTGCTGGGAGAGCGCGTGCGGATGGCTCTATCTCGATGCAGATAGACGATTCAAGGATAAATTCCGAGGCTGATTTTTTACCTTTAGCTGGAGAAGTCGCTGGGGCTTTCGTACTACGGATGTAACTTTCATGCGCTTTGGGACACGCTTACCAGTGCGGGTGCGCTATAGACGCACTGGTACTTCGGACGCACCCGGCACAGCCTGCCTCCACACCCCAGGAAGCGGCACCACCCGACTTCCCGCAGAGTGCGCTGCAGGCGCGACGGTGAATGACAAGCCGGCGAGCATGATCCTGGATTTGAGGGTTCAGCCAGGAGGCGCCGCGGCTGCCGATCAGCTGATAGAGTTCGGCCGAGCTCGCGGCGTGACCGTTGTTGTCAAGGAATTCAAATGAAAAAGTGTCTCGAAATCATCTTCACCGGAAGGCAAGTTGAGGCGGCACGTTTGTGGGCGTTTATTGCCGACCAATCATGGGTATCTGGGCAGGTTTTTCTCTTTGGTCAAGAAGTGACGCCGAAAGTGCTGGAGAAGCGATTAAGAGCGAAGGGCAACATGGGGTTTGTGATTGAATCGAGTGGTCTGGTTTGGGACTTTGCGACCGTCGCTTCCTGGGATCATCAGATGTTTAGAATCAGCAGTGACGATTGGCGGTTGCTTGACCTTCAAGCGGTCGTGCGGTCTCTGTTTGAACAGGTGCCGTCGTTCGTGCAGGGATATTCATTCGTCTACGATTATTATCATTGGCAGAATGCGAGGGACTTGCTTGAGTTCGAGGGGTCCGGTATTGACATCTCAACCTTGAAGCTTGTCGATAACGGGGTGCCTTCACCTCTCAACGCTTTGGTAGTCGATACATCCCAAAATCCGATGCGACGAGTTCTTCGCAAGGGTTATGTTGAAATGGTCGCTTCGAGGATGTGGCTTTCGAATAGGGTTTTCCAGGTCCTGGGGCGCGATCTTGACCGCTCCGCGTTGAATCCTGGAGAGTTTCAGGTCGTCACGGACGGCGATCTTCTCCATGTTGAGTACCTGCTTGGTGATTTCAGATCAGCTGCCACAGCTGACGCTCAGAATGCCCTGCGCCGCGCTGTCTTTGGGGTTCAATGACTGTCGGTGCGCGAAGCGCCAATGAAGTGACCGGTTTTTCGTAAGCCGCTGCGTAGAAGCATTGTCCGCGCGCCGTTCAAATTCGGCGGGTGGAAGGTGGTCGGTCATGCCAAGGCGCGGCGCGGCTGACACCCGTACGCCAGGGAACGATGTTGCGCACCCACTTGCTGCAGCAGTGGTACGCGCTGTCCGATCCGGCAGCACGACACCACCTCCATGCGCCGGTTCGCCCGATTGTCGTTGTTGCAAGCGATTGCGATGAAACGACGATCCAGAATTTTCGCCATCCTCCAGAGCGGCACGGTCTGGCCGCACGGAATGTTTGAAGCCGCCAATGGTCGCCTGTCACGCCGCGGTCTTCTGTTGTGCCAGGGTACGACCATTGTGGAAAACGTAGTAACCGGGTGGGCAAAGTCGAGCGAGGGTATTGGTAGATGAAGGCTCAACTAAGTAGCCGACAACTAGAGAAGCTGCGGGAGCTCTGTCTTACTTTTGGAGCCGATCTCTCGTTAATTGCTAAGGCGCAACTAGGTACCGCTACTTCGGATGAAGTGGATATATTGTGTGAAGTGATAAATGACGAGTTTCTCGTCAAAGGAATAGATGACGACTTCGAGGCAAACGATTACGGGAAGGAGATGGAACTGTTGCTGGACGCGGTCAATACCGTCAGGTTGCGGTAGGAACCGGTACGCACCGCTTCCGCGGCCGTCTTGATCAAGCTGTCGGGAATGTACGTGTTACGCGCATCTATCAGTAAATAAAGCAGGCCGCCGAAGGCGAAGAACAGCACCACGGTCTGCACCACGGAGAGCGACACGAACAACTGCCACAGAAGCGATTTGCTTTTCACCAGGAGTCCCGCTGGGACCGCAAGCGGCGCGGCACGCCGGAACTCGAGCGTGCCCGGGATGGTGTCGCCGTGCGGGCCGGGATAAGGATTGCGACCGGTTCGCATGGTGGCACAGCTGGTATCGGCGTCGCTGCAGGGGGCGTCGACATGCCGGCTACCCTAAAGCTTTCCCCCACCAAGCCGATAAGACCATCGAACGACCCCCCGGGCGATGCGCGCCAAGGGTCCCAACGGTACGGACGATGGCGAAGAAATCCTCCAAAGACGCCCCTCGCGCCCCGCTGGCGCTGGATGCCGACCTGCGTATCGGCGCGGCGCCCACACTCCGCGACACGCTGTTGGGTGTCCTGGCTGCCGGCCAGCCCGTCGAACTCGACGGTGCGTCCGTGGCCCAGGTCGATACGGCCGCCCTGCAAGTGCTCGCGGCGTTCTCCCGCGATGCCCGTGCGGCGGGCCTGCCCGTCGCCTGGACCGGTGTCAGCGATCCTCTCCGGCGCGGCGTGGCCGTGCTGGGCCTTGATGCTTTGATCGAACTGCCGGCCCACGCCGGCGTGAACTGAAGGTGCTCCGATGGCAAAGATTCTTGCGGTAGACGACTCGGCCTCCATGCGCAGCATGGTCGCTTTCACCCTGCGTGGCGCGGGCCATGACGTCGAAGAGGCCGACAACGGCCAGGCGGCGCTCGACTCGGCCGGCAACCACAAGTTCGACCTGATCCTTGCCGACGTGAACATGCCGGTGATGGACGGCATCACGATGGTGCGCGAGATCCGCACGCGTCCGGGTTACAGCGGCGTGCCGATCCTCATGCTCACCACCGAGTCCAACCCGGAAAAGAAGATGGAAGGCAAGGCCGCCGGCGCCACCGGTTGGCTGGTGAAGCCGTTCGACCCCGACCAGTTGCTGGCCACCGTGGCCCGCGTGCTCGGTTAATCCGTACCAAGACGTTCCGGCAATCCAGGATCCACCCCCATGTCCAAAGTCGATCTGGCGCAATTCCACAAGGCGTTCCATGAAGAGAGCCTCGACGGTCTCGACGCCATGGAGCAGGCGCTCCTCGCCTTGGACGAGGGTGCCGACGATCCGGAACTGATCAACGTGGTGTTCCGTGCCGCCCACTCGATCAAGGGTGGCGCGGCCACGTTCGGTTTTACCGATGTGGCCGCCTTCACGCACGTCGCCGAGAACCTGATGGACGAGGTCCGCAGCGGCCGCCGTCCGATGGAAAAGGCCGTGGTGGAGCTCCTGCTGCGCTCGGGCGACACCGTGCGCGACATGCTTGCCCTGTCGATGGCCGGCAAACCGGCCGCCACGGCGGAAAGCCAGGCGCTGCTGGCAGAACTTTCGGCCATGGTGTCCGGTGGTGCCGCTGCGGCACCTGCCGCAGCGAAAGCCGCCGCCCCGGCCGAAGCCATCGAAGGCTGGGACATCGCCTTCCGTCCCTTCGACTACCTGCTGAAGACGGGTAACGATCCGGCCCGCATGTTCCGCGAACTCGGCGCCCTCGGCCCGCTTCGCGTCGAATGCGATGCCGGCAAGCTTCCCGCGCTGGCCGACATGGACGCCTCGTCGTCCTACCTCGGCTGGACGCTCCACCTCGATGCCGGTGCCAAGCGCGCGGCCGTCGAGGGCGTGTTCGATTGGGTGGACGGCGATTGCGATCTCACCCTCACGCCCCGCGTTGCCGCGCCCGCGCCGGTCGCCGCCACGCCGGCAGCCCCGTCCGCGCCGCGTGCCGTGCGCGACGTGGCCACGAACAGCGAAGCCAGTTCCGTCCGCGTCGGCATCGAGAAGATCGATACGCTGATCAACCTCGTGGGCGAACTAGTCATCACCCAGTCCATGCTCAGCCAGTTCCACGACGGTGTGGACGCATCGCAGCTGGAAATGCTCCGCCATGGCCTCGCCCAGCTGGGCCGCCATACGCGCGAGCTGCAGGAAAGCGTGATGAGCATCCGTATGCTGCCCATCAGCACGGTGTTCAACCGCTTCCCGCGCCTGGTCCGCGACCTGGCGCAGAAGCTGGACAAGAAAGTGGTGCTCGACCTGCGCGGCGAGACTACCGAGTTGGACAAGACCGTGCTCGAGAAGATCGGCGATCCGCTGGTCCACCTCGTGCGCAACGCCATCGACCATGGCCTGGAAGTGCCGGCCAAGCGCCTTGCCGCCGGCAAGTCCGACACGGGCACGCTGCGCATGGAGGCCTTCCATCGCGGCGGTTCCATCGTGGTGGAAGTGGCCGACGACGGCGCGGGTCTCAACCGCGACGCCATCGTGGCCAAGGCTGTGCAGCGCGGCATCATCGCTTCGGGCGACGGCATGTCCGACGACGCCGTGGCCGAACTGATCTTCGAGGCGGGCTTCTCTACCGCTGCCGCCACCACCGATCTCTCGGGTCGTGGCGTGGGCATGGATGTGGTCCGCCGCAACGTCATGGATCTGGGCGGCACCGTCGCCATCCGCAGCACGCAGGGCAGCGGCACCACCTTCACCATCACGCTGCCGCTCACGCTCGCGATCATCGACGGTCTCACGGCCGCGGTGGGCGAGGAGACCTACATCGTGCCGCTGGTGTCCATCGTGGAATCGGTGCAGGTGAAGCCGGATGCCGTGCGCAGCGTGGCGGGTGGCGGCGAGCTGTTCCGCTTCCGCGATCATTGGCTGCCGATCGTGCGCTTGTTCGACGTGTTCGGTTGTGATGGCCGCCGCCGCGCCGTCGACGAAGGCATCGTCATCGTGGTGGAAGGCGAGGGCACCCGCATCGGCCTGTTCGTGGACGAGTTGATCGGCCAGCAGCAGGCGGTGGTCAAGTCGCTCGAGGCCAATTACCGCCGCGTGGCCGGCATCTCCGGCGCCACCATCCTGGCCGATGGCTCCGTCGCGTTGATTGCCGACGTGACGGGCCTCGTGCGCATGCAGGGCCGCCGCAAGGCGGCCTGACAAGGGCTCGCATTGGGGCACATGGGTTCTCCCACCGGCAGCCGTGCTCTGTGTGGCAGCCGCTTCAGCGGCGATGGGGGCTCGCGGCAAGCAGGCCCGCTGCCGCGGGATCGCCGGCATAGCCGGCTCCCACAGCCGGCTCTCACAAGGTTCCTGTAACCGAGTCCTTCGGGGCTGCTGTGGCCGGCTTTCACAGGGCCGCGGCTGTACCGGAATGGTCCTTCCACCGCGTCCAATTCCCCCTCAAGTCCCCGCGGCCGCGGCCGATACCCCAAGGGAAGGGGTCCCGAACCGCCGATCCGATCCGCCGTGGGAACGACATGAACGAGCACGCCAATACCGCCAGCGCCGCGTCCGACGAGGCCGCGCAATACCTCACAGTGAACCTCGGCAACGAGGAATACGGCGTCGATATCCTCGCCGTCCGCGAAATCCGCGGCTGGACACCGGTCACCCGCATTCCGCAAGCCCCGTCCTACGTCCTCGGCGTACTGAACCTCCGCGGCGCCATCGTTCCGGTGCTGGACCTGCGCCTGCGCTTCGGCCTGGACCGCGAGGAATACACCGCCACCACGGTCTGCGTGATCGTCATGGTCGCCGGTCGCCAGTTCGGCGTGGTGGTGGATGCCGTCTCGGACGTCGTCGATGTCGCGCCGGGTGCAGTGCGTCCGGTGCCGGACATGGGTACGACCGTCGACACCGAATACCTGAAGGGCCTGACCTCCGTCGGCGAGCGCATGGTGCTGCTGCTCGACGTTGATCGCCTGCTGCAGCCGCAGGACGCCCAGATGCTGGAGGCCGCGCTGGCCTCTACGGATGTAAAAGCCGTCGCCTGAGCCGCCGACGCGAGGGGGTGCCAGCCCTTTCGCGTGTAACCCCGGTTCGCCCTTGTCGCACTTTGCCGATTGGAATCGCAATGAAGAAGTTCAAGTTCAAAATGCCCGCCCTGACCGTCCGAGGCCGCCTCTACGGAGTGCTTGGCCTGCTCGCGCTCATGCTCTTCGGTGGTGCGGCCATTGGCCTCGGCGCCATGCACTTCCAGAACGAAGGCATGCGCCAGATCTACGAGGAAGAACTGGTGCCGGCTGAAATGCTGACGCGCATCAACTCGCAATCGCTCATGTCGTTCGTCGTCCTCGGCGAGGCGGCGGCAAAGGTCGGGAGTCCTGATCAGGTAAAGCAGAAGGTCGCGGAGTTCCAGAAGTACCAGGAAGAGATGAACGCGACGAAGGCGGCCTTCAACAAGGTGCCGATGTCTGCCGACATCAAGAAGCTCTACGACAAGTGGCAGTCGACCAACGACGACTACGCCCAGGCCAAGTCCGACATGGTCGACGCCCTGAACCAGGGCGACCAGGGTGCCACCGACGTGCTCGAGCTGCAGGTGCGGCCGTTGCTCATGGATCGCCAGAGCCAGCTCGGCAAGCTGATCGAAGCCAAGCGCGCGGAAGCCGAGACCATCTTCGCCCGCGAAACGGCGCAGTACAAGGCCGTTCGCGCTTTCAGCATCGCGGCCCTGGTGATCGGCCTCGTCGTCTGTCTGACGATTGCCGTCCTCG